>JAEEYN010000110.1 GCA_016288175.1 Bacillota bacterium
TCGAGAGCGTCCAGCGCCTCGTCGAGGGTGGTGGGCAGGCTGTCGATCTTCTTCTTTTCCTCCTCGGGAAGATCGAAGAGGTTGAAGTCATAGGGACCCCAGCCGCATACGGAAGGATCGATCTCATTCATAACGCCGTCGAGACCCGCCATAAGGATCGCCGCGTAGGCGTAGTAGGGGTTGCAGGTCGCATCGGGGTTCCTGAGCTCGAAACGCTTCGCCATCGGGCTCTTCGCGTAGGCGGGGATGCGGATGACGGCGCTGCGGTTCGCGGTCGCGTAGCCGATCGTCACGGGCGCTTCAAAGCCGGGAACGAGGCGCTTGAAGCTGTTCGTGGAGGGGTTGGTGATGCCGCAGAGGGACTTCGCATGCTTGAGAAGACCGCCCATGAAGTTATGGGCGAGCTTGGAAAGCTGCGCATAGCCGTTCTCGTCGTAGAAGAGGGGCTTGCCGTCCTTGGTGAGGAGCATATGCACGTGCATGCCGTTGCCCGCTTCGCCGAAGAGGGGCGTGGGCATGAAGGTCGCGGTGCAGCCCGCCTGCATAGCGGCGTTGCGGATGATATGCTTGGTGACCATCGTGTTGTCCGCCATGGAAACGATGTCGCCAAGCTCGACTTCGATCTCGAGCTGACCGGGGCCGCCGACCTCGTGGTGATGGTACTTGACCTTAACGCCCCAATCCTCCATCAGCAGGCACATCTGGCTGCGCAGATCGTAGTAGCGATCCTGCGGAACTTCCATGTGGTAGCCGCCGTGATGACGGTTGGAGAAGCCGTCGCCGGTATTCTCGGTGTTCCATTCGGCCTCGTCGGTGTCGATCTCGCAGGTCACGCGCTCGGGGCGGGTGATGAAGCGGACGTCGTCGAACACGTTGAACTCGAACTCGGGCCCGATGATCATGTTGTCGGCAATGCCGGTCTCCTTCATGTATTCAACAGCGCGCTTTACGACGTTGCGCGGATACTGATCGAAAGGACGGTTCTCGGGGCGGGCGATGATCATCGCGTCGCCGCTCATGGTGAGGGTCGGGACCTCCGCAAAGGGATCGACAGCGGCGGTAGTGAGATCCGGAATAAAGACCATGTCGCTGTTCTCGACCGGCGCGTAGCCGTAGTTGGAGCCGTCGAAGCCGATGCCGTATTTCATCGTATCCTCGTTGAAACGCTCGGCGGGGATGGTGATGTGGCGCCAGCGGCCATCGATATCGGTCATTTTGAAATCGACCATTTCGATATCGTTGTCGTTGATGAATTCCTTAGCCTGTTCAATGGTTGTGAAGAGCATGAGCTGCCTCCTGATACTGGATAGTATTTGTTGATTTTCCGGCATAACCGCTGTAAACCGACAGATACATTTTTGCATATTATTACAAGGAAGTCAAGCGAAAACTGATATATATTTAATTTGCGGTTTTAAGAAAAAACGTATCAAAAACCCGACCGGCGCAGGATGCCGATGCGGGCTGCCGGAACATAAAGATAGAGGCGGTTTGCCAAAGTATCCGCTATTCGCTCCGTCAGAACTCGGAAGTACACGACAGCATAAGCGTCGGCCTGAGACCGCCCTCCGTTATCTCATATCGGGCGAGATAATAAGCCGTTTCAATACCACCGCCTTCTGCAGACGACAGATAAGGGATGCTGAAGGGAACTATTATCGCGTTTCCGTCCCGGATCGTGGTCATGATCGAACAGGCCTTGATCTCACCCGGTGTTTCGGCTAAGAAATCAGTCGGGAGCTGGCCTTTAAAGAGGGTATTCCCCTCAAAATCTCGTATCCAGACTTTAGAATCGAACCACTCACCGCGAACGGATTCATAATTGCAGATGATGCCGTCGCTGATATGGCAGCCGTTGAACTCGCCGTTTTCGTCCAGCCTGTTCAGATACGCTTCAAGAGCTCCGCCGCGGACACGGTAGAGCTTCTGCTCCTGATCGTCGGTCAGCAGCGGAACGAGCACCATATCCTCATTCTCATTGATCCACATGCTCTGAACAGCGGACGGGATCTCATACGTGGAAAAAAGCTCCGCTGCGGCCTCCGTTTTCGAATCCCACCGCATTACCTTGAAAAGGTCTTTTCCATCATGATCCTGATAGGAATAAGCCATATAAACGCGGTTCCCGACGAAGCGGATCATGGCTGAATCCGCATAAAAAATCTGACATACGAATTCGTCATACAGTACGGTCTCAAAATGTCCGTCATTGAGATCCGCGCATATTACCGCCATACTGTACTGCGGTTCTCCGGCGCTCACGGTCTGATTGACACAGAGCCCATAGAGCTTCCCGCGATGCACTTCATATTCCTTGACAGCAAATTCACTCGGCGGATCGACCTTCCATACCAATTCTCTTCCGGTGCTGTCGGGATCCATCCGGTACAGTGCGTTTGCTGCGTCCGAGCCGGAATAATAGCCGACCCAATAAAGCTGCCCGTTGTAATACGAAAGCGCTCTTACTGCACTGAACACGCATCCATTGCATTCATCGTTATAAACGTGGTCCCGGTGCATGCACTCAGGTTTTGAGCAAAGCACGCCGCTTTCGCCGGTTTCTTTCACGTAATAGCGAAGCAGTTCCGATTGCACCACCGGCTTCCAAACGAACACCCCGTCAATCTCTGCCAAGAACAAATATTGGGTGGCAAACCTGTTGTCGAAATCGGTTTGGGGGTCAAAAGAGTTTCCCGGAGCCGATCCATCCGGCACAGCAGATTCATCCGGCTTCTGCGGGTTCTTAGCATTCGCGCAGCCGAATTGAAGAATAATGAAAGAAAGAATCAGAAAAGTTGAGATAAAGCTCTTGAAACGCATATTGCCTCCGCTCTTACCGGACATCACCGGCTTCGAGAATATGAAAGAATCAAAATACATATATCAGCTTTGATCCGGTGAAATGGTTTGATTGCTCATTACTTACTATAGCATATAAAATCATTTTTGTAAACCGATTTAAGGATCCGGGAAGACCGGACGCAGAAAAAGAAAGGACTCCTTGCGGAGTCCTTGAAAAAGCCTTTGAAGGGATCAGGCTTCCTTCTTACCTTCGAGCCACTTGTAGATGATGGCTGCGATCGCGGCGCCGACGAAGGGACCGACGATGAAGACCCAGAGGGAACCCATGGGAGCGGCGTTGCCGCGGATCATGGCAATGAGGGCGGGACCAAAGCTCCTCGCGGGGTTGACGGAGGTGCCGGTGAGGCCGATGCCGAAGATATGGACGAAGGTCAGCGTGAGGCCGATAATAAGGCCGCCGAAGGAGCCGTGGTTATGCTTCTTGGAAGTGACGCCGAGGATCGTGAAGACGAAGATCGCGGTGAGGATGATCTCAACGAGCAGACCTGCGATAACGTTGTTGTTGACGCCGGCAAGGCCGTTGGTGCCGAGGCCGAGAGTGCCGGTCATGTCCTTAACGTGGCCGAAGTGGAAAACAGCGGAGAGCGCCGCGGAACCGGCAATCGCGCCGATGCACTGGGAGATCACGTAGCCGATGAATTCTTTGAAGGACATGCCGCCGTTGATCAGAACGCCGAGGGAGACCGCGGGGTTGATATGGCAGCCGGAGATGTTGCCGACGCAGTATGCCATCGCAACGATGGTGAGACCGAACGCGAGAGCGGTGAGCAGATAGCCGGAGCCGGCAGCTGCATCGCAGCCGACGAGCATCGCTGTGCCGCAGCCCATGAATACAAGCACTGCGGTGCCGATGAATTCGGCAAAGTACTTTTTGAATGAGTTCATATGAAACCTCCTCATTTTTCCGGGCGGCGCCGAAAGCCCGGTTTCGCCCTATTGTTAAAATTATATCATATCGACGGACCGATTTCAACCGGAATTTGGCAGAATTGTAACAAAACCTGCCGCCGGTTTCGCTCAGCCGCGGTGGCTGTCGAACCAGCCGACGATCTCGTTCAGCCTCTTCAGCCTGTGCGTCGGCTTGCCGCTGCGGGAAAGCTCGTGATTCTCGCCACGGAAGCAGACCATCTTCGCCTCAACGCCGTGGGCGATCAGGGATGCGAACATCTGGTAGCCCTGGTCGATCGGGCAGCGGTAATCCTCGAAGGAATGAATAAACAGCGTCGGCGTCTTAGCGCGGTCGGCATATTTCATTGGGCTGCGCTCCCAAAGCTTTTCGGGGGAGAACCAGGGATCCGAAGCGTTCTGGTCGGGAACGAAATCCACGCCGATATCCGAAACGCCGTAGAAGGAGAACCAGTTACTGATCGAGCGCTGGGAAGCGACGGCGCGGAAACGGTCGGTGTGGCCGACGATCCAGTTGGTCATGAACCCGCCGTAGGAACCGCCGGTCTCGAAAAGGTTGTCCTTATCCATATCGGGATATGCTTCGAGCGCGGCGTCCGCGAAGGCCATGAGGTCGTCGTAATCCACAGTTCCGTATTTTCCGAGGATGTTCATGAAATCGCCCCTGCCGTCCGAACCGGTCGGGTTGCAGAAGATCACGAAATAGCCCTTGCCTGCCCAAAGCTGCATTTCGTGGTAGAAAATGCTTCCGTAGACCGTTTTCGGCCCTCCGTGGATATCGAAAACGACGGGGTATTTTTTCCCGGGTTCATAGCCGAGGGGCTTGATTACGAAACCGTGGATCAGGACGCCGTTCCGCGTGAAATTCAGCTTCTCGGGCGTGCCGACGTATTTTCCGCGCAGCGCCGCGTCATTGAAGCGCGTCAGACGCTTTCCCTTGCCGTCGTAGAGCTCCTGCGGACGGTCGCCGCGGAAGGCCGAAACGAGGATATTGCCGTTCGCGATATCGAAATCGTCAATGGAGCCGTTCCAGTCGGTCAGCGCGGTGATACTGCCGTTCTCGAGCTTGAAAAGCTCCGCCGCGTCGAAGCGGGTGGAGATGAAATACAGCGTGTCGCCGACGGCCTTGACGTCGCGGCAGCCGCCGTAGCGCACGTCGCTGCCGACGGACGAACCGATCGCCTCGCCGTGCTTTGCGATGAGCTTCGGTTCCTTTTCGCCGTAGCCGAGCGCGTAGAAATCAGCGTCGGTGTTGAGACCGTTATGCCCGTCGGAAATGAAAAGATAAACGAAGCTGTCCGCGGGTTCCGCGCCGTGGATATCGAAATCCTTGCGGCTCTCGAGCAGCTTTTCCTCCGACCATTCGCCGACGGCCATGCGGCAGAGCGTGCCGGACGCAATGAGGGGGAGCAGCGGCCGCACGGGATGATTCATATAGTAGACGTATTTCTTATCCGGCGAAAGCTTCGCCCCGCGGATGCCGCAGTTCGGATCGGTCAGTCGGCGGAGCTTTTTGCTCTTCGCGCTGTAAAGATAGAGCGAAGAATAAGCGCCTTTTGTATAGGTCGAGCCGTTCCACCACCACGGCACCTGGCGGATCTCCTCGAAATCCCTGTTTTCGGCAACGTACTTTTGATAGGCAGCAAGGTACTTTTTGTTGCCCTCGTGGAGCTTTTCGAAACCGGGGAGCGTCGCGCCGCAAAGCAGCAGATCCCCGCCGGGCAGGGGGATGATCTCGCTCACGGGGATGGGGAAGGTGTACGCGAGCTCCGCCTCGCCGCCGCTCAGCGAAATGCGGTAAAAACGGCTCGTCGGATCGGGCTTCTTCTCGTCCTTCTCACCATCCTCGCGCATGCCGGGAAAGAGCAGGGTCTCATCATCGAGGAATTGGAAGCGCCGTTCCTTTCCGCCGCCGGTGAGCTTCTTCGCTTTGCCGTCCTTCA
>JAEEYN010000111.1 GCA_016288175.1 Bacillota bacterium
CTGCGCGTTCTGCCGATCTCCGCAAGCGGCGCTTCCGGAACGCCGGAGTGCATATTGCCCTCGTCGTCCTCATAGCTGTGGAAGCGCATGGAATAGAGCTTGCCGCCCGTTGCGACCTCGACCTCCACATATTCGGAAAGCGCGTTGACGACGCTCGCGCCGACGCCGTGCAGACCGCCGGAGAAGCCATAGGAATCGTTATCGAATTTGCCGCCGGCATGGAGCTGGGTATAGACGACCTCGACGCCGGAAACATGGAGCTTTTCATGGATGCCGACGGGGATGCCGCGGCCGTTATCCTCGACCGTTACGGAATTATCCTTGTTTATCGTAACGGAGACCTCCGAAGCGAAGCCGTTTGCCGCCTCGTCCACGGCGTTGTCGACGATCTCCCAGAGCATGTGGTGCAGACCGCGGCTGCCGGTCGAGCCGATATACATGCCGGGGCGCACGCGAACAGCCTCCAGGCCCTCCATGACCCGGATATCTTCAACGGAGTAATTGTGTTTTTCCATAGTTTGCAGATCCTCTCGGGGGAGCGATTTGCCCGCCCCGCCAATAGATTTCCTTCTGTATTTTACAACAGGCGGGGCTGCAAATGCAACCCCGCCATGATAAAAATCGGTTCAATGATCAGTTCATCCCGAGCTGGCGGTTGACATCCCGCAGCCTTGCGCGCAGCTCCTCGATCTCCGCTTCGAACGGGAAGGGCTTCTCCGCCTCCGCTTTGAGCTCCGTTTCCTCCGCCGCGAGGCCGGCGAGCTGCTCCTTAGCGCTTTCCGCGCGGGTTGTGAGGCTGTTGATCGCGTTATCGAGCCTTGCGACTATGCCCATCGCGCTCTCGCTGATATCGGATTGATAGCTGCCCTTGCCCTTCAGCAGGAAAACACGCCTTGCGCCCGTCGCGTCGTTGGCAAGATACAGCCCGAAGCCGCGGTATTTGCCGATCAGCTTTTCCTCGCGGATGAACGCGAATTCCGCGATCAGCTCGATCAGCCTTTCGCCCGCGTCCCTGCGCTTCTGGTAGGTTTCGTCCCAGAGGAACATCGAGAACGAGGAGGATGTGTTCGCCTTCGCGAGGGCGATATCCTTTTCGAGGATGCCTGCGAGGCGGATGAGTTCCTGCCGCTTCGCCGGAAGCTTGATGAGCTGTTCCTTCGCCTCCACCTTCGCGCGCTCGTGGCGGGAGCGGAGCATCTGCTTGCGCTGCAGCTCCGTTTCCGTTTCGATCCTCGCCTTGATGAGCGGATTACCAACGGCAAAGGCCTTGACCTCGCTGTAGGTGAGAACGATCTCGTCGACCTCGTCGCCGCTGCGGCTGACGTTGTCACCGTTGACGATCTGGGAAATGAAGCGCTGCTTGTTTTCGAGCAGCTGCCAGGAATACGCGTCGAAACTGCCGTTCGTGATATAGCGGTAGATCATGACCGTTTCGTTCCTGTTGCCCTGGCGGAGCATACGGCCCTCGCGCTGGGTAACATCCGAAGGTCTCCATGGGATATCGAGATGGTGGACGGCAAGAAGGTTGTTCTGAACGTTCGCGCCGAGACCGAGCTTGAAGGTCGAGCCGATAAGCACGCGCACGCGGCCTTTGCGTACCTTGTTGAAAAGCGCTGTTCGCATCGCGTCGTTCAGCGCGTCGTGCACGAAGGCGATCTCCTCCGCCGGAACGCCGCGCCGCACGAGCTTTTCCTTGATATCGTCATAAAGGTTGAAGCCGTCCTTCGGGGTGCTCTGGTCGAGGAAGACGAGCTGGGTGAGCTTTTCATGCTCCTTCCAGATCTTGAAAACGTTTTCGACGCAGGTATTGAGCTTCGAATTCGGGTCGTCCGCCGCCTCCGGGTCGACAAGGCGCATATCGAGCGCCGCCTTGCGTCCGTCGGTGGTGATCTTCAGCATGTTGTCCTCCGTCCTAGGGACGGTGCCCTGCTTGACCTGCTCCGCGCGGGAAGCGAGAGCTTCGATATAGTGCCGCAGCGCGTCGCTCGCGGGAACGGTGCAGTTCACGCATTCGACGTTCTGCGGAAGCTTTTTCTCCTCGTCCGCAACGTTGAAATACAGGTCCGCGATATCCGAAAACAGCAGTGAAAGCTCGGGAAGGTTATAATAGCGGCTCAGCCTGCGCCTAAGGCGGTAGCCGACGCCGTTGGCCTCGACCTCGAATTCCTCCGTGACTTCGGAGAACATCTTGACCCAGTTGTCGAATTCGAGCAGGTTCAGCTCGTCCATATGCCCGTAGCCGAGGTAGCGCTGCATGGTGTACATATCCGAAACGGAGTTCGTGATCGGCGTACCCGTCGCGAAGACCGCTCCCCTGCCTCCGTGGGTGCGCTGGACATAGCGCAGCTTCGCCATGAGGTCATCGCAGCGGCGGGAACCCTTTGTATTGAGGCCGGGCAGGGAGCCGTGCTTGGTTTCGATGCTGATGTTTTTGAAGTTATGCGCTTCGTCGACGAAGATCGTGTCGAAGCCGAGCTCGTCGAAGAACACGGCGTTCTTAGGAACGGCTTCCTCCTCCTGCCAGAGCTTTTGCAGGCGGTGCTCGATCCTCGACGCATAGCGGTTGAGAACGGTGTAGGCGTCGTTGTAGACGGCGTTCTTCATCCCCTCCGAAATATCGGAAAGCGCGCTGATGAGCTCCCTCTCCCTTTCGTCCTTCGAAAGCGGGATCAGTGAAAAGCTGCCGTAACCCATCAGTATCGCGTCGTAATCGTTGTTTTTGATATTGTTGAGCACCCTGCTGCGGTTCGTAGGAGTGAAGCTCCTCGGTTCCACCATCAGAACGTTCGCGTCGGGATAGAGCTGCAGGAATTCATAATGCCACTGCTCGAGAATATTGTTCGGAACAACGATCAGATTGCGCTTTGAGATGCCGAGGCGGCGCAGCTCCATCGCGGCGGCGGCGAGAACATAGGTCTTGCCCGCGCCGACCTGATGCGCGATCAGAACGTTTTTGGAATGCACGATGCGCATGATCGCGTCGAGCTGGTGCTTCTGGAGCTTGATATCCGGGT
This sequence comes from Bacillota bacterium, assembly GCA_016288175.1. Classification (GTDB taxonomy): domain Bacteria; phylum Bacillota; class Clostridia; order Christensenellales; family CAG-138; genus PeH17. The sequence goes on from JAEEYN010000111.1 coordinate 3,015, forward strand.
TCTTGCCCGGAAGGAGCATGCGGCTGCCGTCGAAGCGGCGGGGCCGGATCGCGCAGAAGCTTTCGTTATAGAGGGCAAGCAGCTCGCTCCTTCGCGGCTCGTCCCTGAAAAGCCAGAACGAGAAACGCTCCGCGATCTGCTTCGACCTTTCCTGCGCGAGCAGGGTCTCCGCCTTGTTGATGCGGCGGATCGGCTGATCCTTATCGTCCGGGTAGATCGTGTCGTAAACGGCGATCTCGCGGGAGTTGAGCATGCGCTCGATGATCTCGAAGGCGTTCATGCGCTCTGTGCCGTAGGTCAGCTTTGCCCTTGTGAAGCCGAGGAAGGGCTTTTTGCCGTGGATGATATAGTGGTTCGCGGCGCGGATGTATTCGACGAAGAGCTTCGGCTTCCCCGCCGGCGCCTTGATGCCCATCAGCGCGATGATGAAATCCCTGTAGACCCATGTCGGGATCCACGGGCTGCCGAGGGTGGCCTTGATCTTCCCGGGCTGGATCTCGGGCGGCATAACGGTCTCGAGGGCGGTGATATTATCCGAATAATCCCTCTCATCGCCCTCCGCGCGGAGCTTTTTGAGGTAGTTGAGCTTCTTGAGGATGTTGCCCGAAAGGTATTCCTCCGCAGTGACGAGCATTTCCTGCTGCGGGTCATAATAGATCGAACCGCGCAGGGAAGAAAGCGCCTCGTCCTCCGTCACCTTCGCAAGGCTGCAGATGATCCTCAGATCGACGCGCCCGACAAGATCGATGCAGCGTTCGAGCGCCGAGTGAACGGTCATCGTTTCGGTGTTTTCGATATTCGGTTGCTGTTCGTTTTCAAACAAATACGTAGCCTTTCGCCAAGCGGAGATCGGGAAATTACAAATCAACTTTTCGGCTCATTTGCCGATCGGGAAGAACGTGGGCTTCATTTTTTCAAAGGTCGCGTAGTATGGGATCCCCGCCGCAAGAGCGAGCTCGCGCGCCTCGTCGAGGCGGTTGCCGACGGCGGAGGCCCTGTGGGCGTCCGAAGCGAATGTCACGAACTCGCCGCCGCACTGCCGATAGAGCTTCAGAATGTCGAGGCCCCAATGCCCGGCGTCGCGCCATGCGGCGGTATTGATCTCGATGCCCTTGCCCATCCGTACGACGGTTTTGAAGATCGCCTCGAAGCGGTCGCGGATCTCCGGCGAGATATCAAGACGCATGCTGCGGTCCTCATAGGGCGCATACTTCGCGACGAAATCGTAATGACCGAGCACGCTGATGAAGCCGTAATTCGGAAGGCTTTGAAGGATCGTATCGAGATACGGCAGATAGGCTTCCGCCTTGCTCTTGCCCTCATGATAGACGGGATAGTAAACATCCTGAAAGTCGACGCTGTGAACGGAGCCGATGATGAAATCGAGATCGTGCGGCGCAAGGTACGCAAGCGTTTTTTCGAGGCATTCCGGGAAAACCGCGAAGCTTATCTCCGCGCCTTCCTTGAAGCGCACGGTCCTTCCGCCGATCTTCCTGTAGCGTCCGCCGTATTTTTCAAGCAGCTCATGGCGCAGGGAAAGATCTGCCGGAGCGAAATTCTGCGCCGGGTTATCGAAATCGACGTGGTCGGTGAAGCAGATCTCCTCGATCCCCTTCTCCGAAGCCGCCGCAAGCTGATCCTCCGGCGGCACGGACGCATCGCCGGAAAACATCGTATGAACATGATAGTCGATCAAAGCTGAAACCTCCGTTCGGAAAAATCAGTATAACACATTTTGTCAAGATAATCAATATGTTTTTTTACTTTTTAGGATTAATAATCAAAAACTGTCTATGGGTGCTGCGATGCCGTCATTACAGTTTTAAGGTTATCTATGCAAAAAGGAACCCGAAGCCTGCCGTTTCGCTTCGGTGGCGGCGGAATCGGCGGTTTCGGGTTGCGAATCAAAGCAGATATTAATCTGGCACTTATGCGGTCGGTTACTTTTTCAGCATGTCGCGTTCCTTCTCAAGGCTCTTGATCTTGCGCTGCGCTGCTTTCGGGTCGATGTAACCATAACCGAATTTACCTTTGTTATGCATATCCAGCGCTTGTTTGTGGCTGTCGATCTGTCTTTCAAGCGCGGCATATTTTTCCTTTTTCTTCGCAGCATCCCTTGAAGCTGTCGATGAGGCCTGCTGTGAATGACGCTGCGAACTGCTGCCGGTGCTTGCAGCTTCGGCCGGCACTTCGGGCCGGGACGCAATCAGATTCACAAGAGCGAATATGGCGGCAAGAAGTGCAAGAAACAGCGCAAATGTCAGAATGTAGATGACCCCAATGATGAGCCAGACAAAATACGCGCTCATTCCCTCCGTGCCTATGCATATGAACGACATCAGGATAACACCGATAAGGATAAAAACCCACAGTGTCTCGGCTATTTCACGTATTGATGACGTTTTGGTGATCATTCTTGTCAGTATGCCGACAACCGGACAGGCAGCATTTGCCAATCCGAAAATAATGCAGCCGATCACAAAACGCGCTTTGTGTCCCCTTTGAAAAAGGATGAACAACCCGATTGCAAAGCCGAGCTCCATGGCTGCTGCATAGAAGAACGATACCCACGGCGCCATCTCGAGAGTATTCCCGTATTTCGGAGTGGCCAGCATGTTCGCCGGCAGGAATACCCATGGCGACTTCGGCTCGGAACCTGTTATCGCGGAGATGAAAACGCGGGGGTCCATTATCACTCCGACGATGGCGATCACGATCACGACATGCGCCAGGATGAATGAAAAAAGGTATAAAAAGCAGGCTAAAATCTCCGGGATGCTGTATTCATCCCTGTGTTTGATGCCGTACACGCCTTCCCTGAATGAATCTATGGCGCGAGTATAAAGCGAACTGATCCTTTCGAACAACCATGTCATTTTTTTAGTCCTCAATTGATCCGATGTTTTGTTATTATCGCATAGTTATTATGGCGTCGACGCGCATGCCCGCATACAGATGCATAAAAGGCGCCGAAAGGCGCTTTCTTTCAGAGTATTCGTTTATTGCTCTTTCGGTTCATTCTCCGCGGACTCGGCCTTCGCCTTTTGCTCCGCTTCTTCCTCGAGCTGTTTTTCCCATTCGATGTTGTCGAGGCGGCGTTCCCTTCCGGCCATGATGCGCTGGATATTCGGAAGGTGGGCGATGACGATGATCAGCGTCACGATCACGGAGACCGTCATCAGCGGGATATTCCCGAAATTCTTAATGATTATAAGGGTCGAAACAAGGATCGTTCCGACGATCGAGCCGACGGAGACCATCCTCGTGATCGCGATCAGCGCGATCGCAACGGCGAGGGAGATCAGAAGCAGGATCGGCGAAAGAGCCAGAAAACCGCCGAGAGCGACGGCGACGCATTTGCCGCCGCGGAACTGATAGAAAACGGGAAGAAGATGCCCGAGCACCGCGCCGAGCATGCCGACGCAGCCGAGGAAGGTCGAAAGGTCCTCAATGAAAGCCGCGTTCGGGAAAAGCTTCTGCGCAAGGTACGCGATCCCGTAGCCGATGAGAACGCTGACAGCGCCCTTCAGGCTGTCGAAGAAGAGGCAGAGAAGGCCCCATTTCCAGCCGAAGGTGCGGAGCACGTTCGTCGAGCCGGCGTTACCGCTCCCGCATTCGCGGATATCCCTCGCGCGGGCTTTCGCGATCTTGACCGCAGTCATGATGCTGCCGATCAGATAGCCGATCACAAGTGTCACAAATGCCGCAGCAACTGTCATCATTCCGAAATCACTTCCTTCCTGTTCGTTTTCAAAAAATCATTGAAAAACTCAGCAGCCGAAATACCGCCTTGCCTGCGCGCTGTCCTTCGCGATCTGCGCTTTGAGCTCATCGAGATTCGCAAAGGTCTTGACGCTTCTGAGACGCTTGATGAAATAAACCGTCAGCTCCCGGCCGTAGATCTCTTCGTCGAAATCGAAGATATTCGTTTCGACCGTCCGCCTTCTTCCGCCGACCGTCGGATTCGTTCCGATGTTCGTAACGGAGGGCAGCAGCTCGCCGCCGACGGACGCCATGCTGATATAGACGCCGTCCGCGGGGATCGCCTTCGTCTGGTCGGGATCGATGTTCGCCGTTGGGTAGCCGATGGTCCTGCCGATGCGGCGGTCCTCAACGACGGTGCCGGTGAGGGTGTACGTCCTTCCGAGAAGGAGCTGAACGCCCGAAACATCGCCCCTCTCGATCATTTCTCGGATGCGGGTGCTCGAAACGGGCTGCTTGTTCAGCAGCACCGGCGGCACGATCGCAACCGAAATATCCCTTTCGAGAGCAAGCTTCTTGAGAAGCTCCGCATTGCCTTTTTTGCCCTTGCCGAAGGTATAGTTGAAGCCCGCGACGATGATCTGCGGATCCATTTTTTCCTTCAGCATGTCGACGAATGCGGCGGGCGGCATCGAGCTTATCTCCCGCGTGAACGGAACTTCCTCGATCCGCTCGACGCCGAGCTTTTTCATCAGCTCCGCGCGCTGTTCGTTGGAAGCGAGCCTTGCGACCTTTCCGCCGAAAAGCTCTTGCGGATGGTTTGAAAAGGTGAAAACGGCGGGCGTGAGGCCGTTGTGCTTCGCAAGGAGCACTGCCGTATCGATGAGTTTTTTATGGCCGATGTGCATGCCGTCGAACATTCCGAGGGCAAGTACGGTCTTTTTCATTTTCGTTCCTCCCCTGTTGACGCTCCAACGATCGGTTTTTCCCCGGTCTGATAAGCTTCGTCGCCGAGCCAGACCGTGATATGCAGCCCCGCCGACGATCTTTCGGCAAGGCCCATGAATTCGCCGTCGAGATAGAGCCGGCGCACCGATTTTTCCGGGATCCCTTCGAAGGGGATCGGCGCACCGTTGATAAGGAGCCGCTTTTTCCGCGAAGAAAGCCCGTCGAGCTCCAGCGCGGGGATATGGCTTACGGCTTCGTCCATCGGCATAACGACGGAAGCGAGGCCGTCCTTTGCCTTCAGTTCCCTGAGTTCAGCAACGGTGAAGCTTGAATCGAGGCCGAACTTTCCGGACTGCGTGCGGAGCAGAAAGGCCATGTATGCGGGATGACCTGCGGCGCGGCCGATGTCGCGAAGAAGAGTCCGGATATAGGTCCCCTTCGAGCAGCGGATGCGCAGCAGATAGCTGTTTTTTCCGAGTTTTTCAACGATTTCGAGCGCCGAAATGCTGATCTTCCTCCGCCTCTCCTCAACGGGGGCGATGACCTCGCCGCGGCGGGCAAGCTTATACATCTTGACGCCGTTCAGGCTGAGGGAGGAATAGATCGGCGGGACCTGGTCGATCTCGCCCAGGAATGCGGGCAGGACCGCCGCGAGCTCCGCTTCGGAAACATCGCATTCGGCGGTCTCCATGACCGTTCCGAAGGCGTCCTCCGTATCCGTCGCTGCGCCGAAACGGATCTCGGCAACGTATTCTTTTTCTTTATCCACAAGGTAATCGAAAAGCCGGGTCGCCCGCCCGATGCAGATGGGCAGCACTCCCGCGGCGGCGGGATCGAGCGTTCCCGTATGGCCGACGCGCTTCTCGCCGAATATTCTGCGGATATCCACCACAACGTCGCTGGATGTCAGTCCCGGCGGCTTTAATACGCTGACGATACCTTCAAATGGCATTTACTGAATTCCTTTGTTCTCTTTGGGGCAGCAGCGTTCGAGCTCCTCCGACGCTTCCCGGATGATATCGGAAACAACGGTCGAAAGCGCTTCATGCGCGGTATACCCCGCCGCCTTTTCATGGCCGCCGCCGCCGTGCGCGATCGCGATCCTGCCGACGTCGCCGACGCCCTTGCTCCTCAGGCTGACCTTGAAGGAGCCGTCCGCGCCTTCGCGGATGAAGACGCCGATCTTGACGCAGTCGATATCGCGTACGCAGTCGACGATGCCTTCGCAGTCCTCATTCGAGGCGCCGTAGCTGTGCAGCTGGCCCTGGGTCAGAATGCCGATTCCGACGTCCCCGCCGCATTCGAGACGGATGTTGGACATCACAAAGCCCTGCACGCGGGTCTTTTCATAGGGGACGGTGCGGTAGATCTTTCTGTTGATCTCCGTGATGTCCACAAGCTTTTTTTCAACGAAATCCGCGATGATCCGCA
>JAEEYN010000112.1 GCA_016288175.1 Bacillota bacterium
CACTCCTCCGGCGGATAATCGAGCACGGCATACATATCGCAGCCGTCATAGCGCTCAAGGTTAGCGTACTCCATCCCCTCCGGGCTCTTCGCCGCCTTGAAGCTGCCGGTCTTTCTGCCGAGCGCGGCGATATTCACGTCCGCGAGAAGCGCATAGGCCGTGCCGTCGGCGCTCTGAGCCATCGGTCGCCTCGGCATTAACAGATCGCCCGGCGCAAGGTCAAAGTGCGTGAGGCGCACCCGCGGCTGTGCTTTTCCCGCGCAGCCGGCGGCGAACACAGCGGCCGCGGCGAAAACGGCCGAAAGAACAATGCACAGGACTTTTCTCATAATTTTGCCTCCCCGGAAGCAATCTGCTTCCCTCAGCGTGCTGCTGCATTCCTGTTTATTAGTCATTTTCCGGCGCCGATCTCCTGCGCTTTCACAAAAATATATTTTATTTCAAAACGAGCTTTGGCCGGCGAAAACCGCCAGACGGCATCCGCCTCACGCCGGACGAGCTCTTCTCCGCCGTCGACGGCGCAAGCCGGGTCGACGTTTGCAAGTAATCCAAGTCTTTACCCAAATAATAAATCGAAGAAGAAATCTCTTGACAAATTCCCCCTTCGGCGTTACAATATGTTAGCACTCAAAAATGATGAGTGCTAACAGAATTCGATAAAACTTTCACAAGAGGTGAACATATATGGCAAAGAAACAGTTCAAAACGGAGTCCAAGCGTCTTCTGGACCTGATGATCAACTCCGTTTACACGAACAAGGACATCTTCCTCCGGGAGCTGATCTCCAACGCGTCGGACGCGCTGGATAAGCTCCATTTCAAGGCGCTGACCGATAATTCCGGCATCACCGCGGGCGATCTTTATATCCGCATCCAACCGGATAAGAAGGCGCGCACGCTGACGATCACCGATAACGGCATCGGCATGACGAAGGAAGAGCTTGAACAAAACCTCGGCACGATCGCAAAGAGCGGCACCCTCGCCTTCCGCAGCGCGATGAACGCGAAGGACGCCAAGGATTCTTCCAACGGTGAAAAGCCCGAGGGCGAGAACGAGAATACCGAAGTCGCGAACGACGGGCCGGAGGTCATCGGCCAGTTCGGCGTCGGTTTCTATTCCGCGTTCATGGTGGCAAAGCGCATCACCGTCATCTCCCGCGCCTACGGCAGCGAGGAGGCGAATATGTGGACCAGCGAGGGCCTGGACGGCTACACCGTGGAGCCCGCGGCGCTGGCGTTCCCCGGCACCGTCGTCACGCTCTGGCTGAAGGACAACGCGGGCGACGAGAACTACGATAAGTATCTCGAGACCTACACCCTCAGGGAGCTCGTCCGTAAGTATTCCGACTATATCCGCTATCCGATCAAAATGGAGGTGGAGACCACGCGCGTCAAGGAGCACGAGTGCGAATGCGAACACGAGCACGAGGACGGCGAGGAATGCACCTGCGAGCATGAGCATAAGGATCCGGAATACGAGACCGTGACCGAGGACCAGACGCTGAACAGCATGGTCCCGCTCTGGCGCAGGAACAAAGCGGAGCTCAAAGACGAGGATTACAACAGCTTCTATACCGATAAATTCCACGATTACGAAGCGCCCCTCATGCACATCCACAGCCGCATCGAAGGTGCGGTGACCTATAATTCCCTGCTCTATATACCCGCGAGCGCGCCGTATAACCTTTATTCGAAGAACTATAAGCGCGGCCTGCAGCTTTATTCGAACGGCGTGCTCATCATGGAGAGCTGCGAGGACCTGCTTCCCGAATATTTCGGCTTCGTGAAGGGCCTTGTGGATTCGCCGGATATCTCGCTGAACATTTCGCGCGAGATGCTGCAGCAGAACCGCCAGCTCCGCGCCATCGCGAACGGTTTGAAGAAAAAGATCCGCTCCGAGCTTGAAAAAATGCTCGAAAACAGCCGCAGCGACTATGAAAAATTCTTCGCGGCGTTCGGCCTTTCGCTCAAGTACGGCATCTACGAATCCTACGGCATGGAGGCGGAGAACCTGCAGGATCTCTTAATGTTCCGCTCCGCGAAGGAGGATAAGCTCATCACGCTCCGCGAATACGTGGACGCGATGACCGGCAACCAGACGGAGATCTACTACGCCTGCGGCGAAAGCCCGGAGATGATCCGCAGTCTGCCCCAGTATAAGTACCTGATCGACAAGGGCTGCGACGTGCTGATGATGACGGACAACGTTGACGAGTTCATGGTGAAGATGATGAACGGCTACAAGGGCAAGCCCTTCAAGTCCATCACGGATAACGACGTCAACATCGCCGGTGAGGACGAAAAGAAGGCGATGGAGGAGAAGCAGGCCGAAAACAAGGAACTGCTCGACGCCATTAAGACCGCCCTCGGCGAAAAGGTCAAGGAGGTCCGCCTTTCCGCAAGGCTTGCTGACTCTCCCGCCGCGCTGACCAGCGAAGGCCCGCTCTCCCTCGAAATGGAGAAGGTCCTTTCCGAAATGCCCCTCGGCGGCGAAGCGAAGGCCGAGCGCATCCTCGAACTGAACCCCGATCACCCCGTTTTCGAGGCGCTCCGTAAAGCGAAGGATGCGGGCGAAGACGAGCTTGCCAATTACGCGAAGCTCATCTACAGCGAGGCGCTGATGATGGCCGGCCTCAAGATCGACGATCCCGCCGGTTTCGCCGCCGCGATCAATGCGCTGATGACCAAATAACGCAGATTCGCATAGTTTTTTCTCTTTAAGAAGGCCGTCCGGGGTCCCGATGCCCGCGCGGTCCTTCTTTTTTTGCGTTTTTTCGAAAAAGCCGCGCGTTAAGACGGATTTAAGATTGATCGGTATAATTAAGGCCGTAAAGCGGGAGCGGGCAGCGAAGCGGAGCCTGCGGGGGATGTATTTTCGGCCCCGGCATGATATAATTATAGAAACAAACGGCGCGCCGGCGCCGAAGGAGGCATTATGGAGCCGAAAAAACTTTTCCCCGCCGCGGACGCGCACTGCGATTTCCTTTACGGCATGACGCAGTACGGTTACGATATCGCAAAGCCGAAAAAGCAGCAGAGCATCCGTCTCGACAAAATGCGCGAAGGCGGCGTCAAACTGCAGTTCTTCGCCGCCTGGATCGATATGCTGCTCGACCGGAATCCGCTTTCGCAGTGCACGGGCATGATCGACGCTTACTATCGGATGCTCGATGAGAACCCGGAGCTCGTGCCGCTGACCCGCGATTTCGACCCCGAGGGCGATAAGATCGCCGCGGTGCTGACGGTCGAGGGCGGCGAGGCGATCGAAGTGAGTCTGCCGAACCTTCGCATATTGCACCGCCTCGGCGTTCGGGCGATGACGCTGACATGGAACGACGCGAACCGCCTCGCCTGCCCCGCCGCGAAGAAGATGAAAAAGGGCCTCACCCCGCTCGGGAAGGAGGTCATCCGCGAAATGTGCCGCATCGGCATCGCCGTGGACCTGGCGCATCTCGGCGACCCGGGCATCGACGACGTGCTCGCGATCGCCACGCGCCCTGTCTTCGCCTCCCACTCCAACGCGCGCGCCCTCTGCGGGCAGCCCCGCTGCCTCCGCGACGAGCATATCAAGGAGATTGCGGCGCAGGGCGGCGTTATCGGCGTCAACTTCTACTATAAGCAGCTGACGGACGGCCGCACGGCGACGGTCGACGACGTTGTCCGCCATATCGCGCACATCATCGAAGTCGGCGGCGTCAACTGCGCGGCGCTCGGCAGCGATTTCGACGGCATGAACCGCTATATCGAAGGCCTCGAAACGAGCGCCGGCTATCCTCTGATTGCCGAAAAGCTGCTCCGCCTCGGGCTTTCCCCCGCGGAAGTCGAGCGCATCATGTTCCGTAATCTCTATAATTACATCCTCAATTTCGTTTAAAACAGCGAAAACGGCAGGAATCTTCGGATCTTGAGGCAGAATTCGAAAATTTCCGCTTTTATTCGGGAGGGATCGGTGGTATAATATGAAGGATGGAGAGATTTTTCAATCTCCTGTAACCGCAGGGAGAACCGATTTGGCTGTCAACTTCAAAAGCATCTTCAACCGCGTTGAAGAAAAATACATGATCACCGAGGATCAGCTGCAGGCAATCACACCGACCGTGCTTTCCCATATGCACGGCGATCAGTTCGGCCTCAGCACGATCGCGAGCCTCTATTTCGACACGCCCGACATGCGCATCATCCGCGCCTCGATCGACGCGGCGAAGGATTCCTATAAGGAAAAGCTCCGCCTGCGCTGCTACGGCATCCCGACGGACCGCTCCGCTTCGTTCGTCGAGCTCAAGAAAAAATACCTCGGCACGGTCTATAAGCGCCGCTTCGAAATGCCCTACCGCGAGGCAATGACCTTTCTCACGGGCCACGCCCCCGCGCCGGATACTCAGATGGGCCGCGAGGTCGCGTACTTCCTCGATTTTTATCCCGGCATCCGTCCGACGATCGATATCTTCTGCGAGCGCATCGCCCTCTTCGGCAACGAAGACAGAGACCTGCGCCTGACCGTCGACCGCGACCTTCGCTACAGGATGGACAACCTCGACCTCCGCAAGGGCAGCGAAGGCCGCCCGATCATCGATAAGGGGCTGTACATCATGGAGATAAAAGCCTCAACGTCATTCCCGCTCTGGCTGACGGAGCTTCTCGACCGCTGCGGCATCTACCCCCGCAAATTTTCGAAATACCGCACCGCCTTCGAACACGAACTGGCGGAAAGGCTTGAACAATAACGAAACCGCCGGCATCGGGCCGGAAGGAAGGAATAAAATATGTTGAACCCCAGCATAATCTCGTCAATCATCTCCTCGAGCAGCTACACCGTCACCGTTACGGTGAAGGAATTTCTGATCTGCCTCCTCACGGCGCTCGTTATCGGCGTTATCATCGCCGTCGTGAGCCGCATCAAGAGCAGGCAGTCGAAGAGCCTTTCGGTCGCGCTCGTGCTGCTCCCCGTGATCGTTCAAACGATCATCATGCTCGTCAACAAGGAGTTCGGCGCGGGCCTCGCCGTTGCCGGCGCGTTCAGCCTCCTCCGTTTCCGCTCCGCCCCCGCTTCGGCGCGTGACCTCGTTCTGATCACCCTCGCCGTTGCCGTCGGTCTCGCCTGCGGTCTCGGCTGCATCGGCATCGCGATCATCCTTGCGCTGATCGTCCTCGCGATCCTGACGGTGCTCTCTATCCTCGGCTTCGGCAAATCCCGCGGCGGCGAAAGGATCCTCAATATCGTGATCCCCGAAAGCCTCAATTATAACGATGTTTTCACCGAGATCTTCCGCAGGTACACCAAGCACTGCGAGCTGATCCGCGTCAAGACCACCAACATGGGCAGCCTCTACAAGCTCCGCTATGAGATCACCCTGCGCGATGTTTCCGAGGAGAAGGAGTTCATCGACGCGCTCCGCGTCCGCAACGGCAATCTCGAGATCAGCTGCTCGATCCCAGAGACAAACAAAGCCCGCGAGGTCATCTGAACAAAGTTTCTTCAAAGCCGCTCCTTCGGGGGGCGGCTTTTGATTTTAAGAATTAACAGTGAATAATGAACAGCGAATAATGGCGGTGGATTTTCCGCAAGCGGAAAATCTTTGAAGAACTGTCCGTACCGAGCTTGCGTTCAAATGAAAATGCAGGAAGGATGTTTCCGAGTCGATGTTGAACTCAATTTAAATGGAGCTTTGCCCATAGGCAAAGCAACTTTCACTATTCACTCTTCACCGTTCATTATTCATTATTGGCCTTTACCCTATCTTGCAAATCCCATCCCACCATGGTATAATTGAGTTTGGGAGCGATCCCGAATCCACATGAGGTGACCCCGGCTTGAACATTCGCTGAAACCTTTTCAAACAAGCATCCGAAGAGTAATGAATAACCTTCCCGCAAAGGAAGGTCGGATCTATTGCCGCACCGACAATTTTTGAAAACAGCGGGGTCAGTCTATGATACAGTTAAACAATGTTTCGATTTTTCTTTCCGTGAACGGGCGGACGCTCGTTGACGGGCTTTCCTTTATTCTCAATCCCGGCGACAGAACGGTCATCATCGGCGAGGAGGGCAATGGCAAGAGCACGCTGCTCGCGCTCATCGCCGATCCCGCTTTGATCGCCGACCACGCGGAATACACAGGCAGCATCTTCCGCGGTGAACACCGCATCGGTTACCTCGCGCAGCAGCTTTCGGAGCGGGAGCTCGCCCTTCCCGTTCGGGATTATATGGCGCTCGGGGAAAACTGCTGGCTTGCCGAATGCAGAGCAGCGGAGGTCGGCCTCGACCCGGCGATCCTCTCCGAGACCCGCACCGTCGGAACGCTTTCCGGCGGCGAAAGAGTGAAGCTCCGAACGGTGAAGCTGCTTCTCGACGAGCCGGATATGCTGCTTCTCGACGAGCCGACGAACGACATCGATATCGAGACCCTCGAATGGCTCGAGGATTTCATAAAGCGCTTCGAGGGCGGCGTGCTCTTCGTTTCCCATGACGAAACGCTGATCGAAAACACGGCGAAGGCCGTCATCCACCTCGAGCACATCCACCACAAGAAGTATGCCCGCCACACCGTCGCGAACATGCCGTACCGCGAATATGTCGACAGGCGTTTGAGGCGGATGGAGCATCAGGAGCAGGTCGCCTCGAAGGAGCGGGGCGAGCAGGAAAAGAAGGAGGCGCGCTGGCGCGAGATCTATGAACAGGTCGACAAGGCGCAGCGCAATATTTCCCGCGGGGATCCTTCCGGCGGACGGCTGCTGAAAAAGAAGATGCACTCCGTCATGAGCCAGGGCAGGCGCCTTGAAAAGGAGCGGGAGAACCTGACGGAGATGCCCGTCACGGAGCGGCAGATCTTTCTGGATCTTCCCCCCGTCTCCCTGCCCGCGAAGAAGGAGATCCTCCGTTTCCGCACCGACGGGTTGTCTTCGCCGGAAACCGGAAGGCGGCTCACCGCCGGTTTCGAATTCAATGTCGACGCGGGCGAGCATATCGCAATCATCGGAAAAAACGGCGTTGGCAAGACGACGCTTCTCCGGCTCATCGAAGCCGAGCTTTCGAAGCGGAAGGATATCCGCGCTTTCTATATGCCCCAGGATTATTTCGACCTTTTCGACCCGAACGAAACGCCCGTCGATTTCCTTGCGCCAAGCAGGCAGAAGGAAGCGCAGACCGCCGCAAGGACCTATCTCGGCAGCGTCCGTTTCACGGCGGACGAGGCGGGAAGCCCGATCGCGAAGCTCTCCGGCGGGCAGAAGGCGAAGCTGATGTTCGTAAAAATGGCGCTCGAGGGCTATAACGTGCTGCTGCTCGATGAGCCGACGCGCAATTTTTCCCCGCTTTCGAACCCCGTCATCCGCCGCATCCTTGCGGATTTCGGCGGCTGCATCATCAGCGTTACGCACGACCGAAAGTATATCGCGGAATGCTGCAGCAGGGTCTGCCGCCTGACGGAAAACGGGCTGGAGAGGGTTTAACGGCAAAGATAAAACGGGCCGACTTTGTCCTCAATAGCGGCGGTCGGATGATATCTGCCGCTGCGGATCGTATTTTTTAAGAACGGTCCTTCCCGGTCGGTTTAAAACCTGAAAAAAAGCTTTGCCCAAAGGCAAAGCCACCGCCGCTATTCGCTATTCACTATTCACCGGCATCGTCCTGCCGCTTCCTTATCACCCTGTACGCGGGGTGATATTTTTTTCGGAAGCTTTCGCTGTGGTGCACCGCCGGGCAGCCGAGGGCCATGTAATAATGCAGGATGCGGTCGAGCTCATAATAATCAAACGGCGTTTTGCCCGCGCCCGTAAGCGAACGGAGCGCATCGAACCGCTCGTACAGGCCTTCCCTGCTGCCGCAGGGCTCCTTTGCCGATTCAATGAACCTTTCCGCAAGCGCAAGCGCCTCCGCCTCGGTCCCGAGCGGCTCGAGGTGCACGCGGACGAAGCCTCCGCCGAGCTCGTCCTCCCTGCGATGGTCAGGATCGCGCGGGACGCTTCTCCATTCTTCGAGAAGATATGCCCTCGCCTTTTCAGCGTCCGGCAGGAAATGTCCGCAGCCGAATTCGCTCTGATAGAGGAGCTTCACGGCGTCCTGCGGCTCCATTTCCGGGTAGAGGGCAAAATGCAGGGCAAGCAGCCTTTTCGTTTCGGTCAAAAGTTCGCTCATCGCGCTCCGTCCTTTCCTTTTTCGGCTCCATTTTAGCATATCTCCGCCGGCCATTCAATGATAATTCCGCTTCCGCCGGAATAGACTTAATGCAGGAATAAAGGAAAGGTCCGGCGCACCGCGCCTCTTGATATGCCGTACACAAACAACAGTATCGAACTCCTCGGCCGCATCCTCGGCGACCCCGTCTACAGCCACAGCGTTCTCGGTGAAGCGTTTTTTCTTTTGCCCTTCGGCGTCCGCCGCCTCAGCGGAACGGAGGACCGCCTCAACCTCACCGTCAGCGAACGGCTGCTCGGCGTTTCCCCGGCGCAGATCGGCTCCAAATGCCGCGTTTCGGGGCAGATCCGCTCCTATAACCGGCGTACGGAGAGCGGCAGCAGGCTCGTTATCACCGTTTTCGCGCAGGAATTCGAGGAATTCCCCGAAGATCCCGGCGCGGACGAAGAGCTTCCGGAGCGGAACGAAGCGGATATCACGGGCTTCATCTGCAAGCCGCCCGTCTACCGCACAACGCCGTTTTCCCGCGAGATCACGGATGTTCTGATCGCCGTCAACAGGCGCTTTCATAAATCGGATTACCTCCCCGCGATCGCCTGGGGACGGAACGCGCGCTTCCTCGCGGGGCTCGCCGTCGGCACGAATCTGCATATCGTCGGGCGGCTGCAGAGCCGCGAATACACGAAGGTCCTCGAGGACGGCACGGAGAGCACCCGCACCGCGTTCGAGATCAGCTGCTCCGCCGTGGAGCCGCTGTATTAAAAAAAGCCTTCCCCGCCGGGGGAAGGCTTTCCCGTTAGCTTATTTTGCGATCGAGATCGCAATATCGATTATCGCGTCCGCGCAGTCGTCCTTCGATTGGAGCGGAAGCTCCTTCGCTCCGTCCTTCGTGATAACCGTGATCACGTTCGTGTCGGTCCCGAAGCCCGCGCCGCTGACCTTGAGATTGTTCGCGCAGACCATGTCGAGATTCTTCTTTTTGAGTTTCTTCGCGCTGTTTTCGATCAGGTCCCGGGTCTCCATCGAGAAGCCGCAGAGGACCTGCCCCTCCCTCTTATGCTCGCCGAGATATTTCAGAATATCCTTCGTGCGGCGGAGCGGGATCGCCATATCGCCCTCGGTCTTTTTGACCTTGTCGTCGAAGTATTCTTCGGGCGTGTAGTCGGCAACGGCAGCGGATTTGAATATATAGTCCGCCGATTCCGCCCTCTCCGTTACGGCGGAGAACATCTCCTCCGCGCTTTCAACGGGAACGACCTCAACAAACGGCGGCGGGGTCACCGAAAGCGGCCCGGCAACGAGGATGACCTTCGCGCCGCGGAGCATCGCCATCTTTGCGATGGAGCAGCCCATCTTGCCGGTGGAACGGTTCGATATATACCTGACAGGGTCGATCGCCTCGCGCGTCGGTCCCGCCGTCACGAGCACCGTTTTTCCTTCGAGGTCGTGATCTTTGCCGATCGCGCGGAGGATATGCCAAACGAGCGTTTCGGGCTCCGGAAGCTTGCCGGCGCCGACGTCGCCGCAGGCAAGGCGTCCGCTCGCGGGCTCGATGACCTCGAATCCGTAATGCCTGAGTTTTTCGATATTGTCCTGCGTGATCGGGTTTTCATACATATTCGTGTTCATCGCGGGGGCGATGAGCTTCGGGCAGCGGCAGGCGAGCACGGTCGTCGAAAGCATATCGTCGGCGATGCCGTGGGCGAATTTCGCGATGATG
>JAEEYN010000113.1 GCA_016288175.1 Bacillota bacterium
CTTGGATCTTCTCGCCTCTCGGCTGGGGCAACTGGAAGGCAGCAGTCGCTTCCTTCACCGGCCTTGTTGCGAAGGAGAACATCGTCGGCACGATGGGCATCCTTTACAGGACGGATACTCTCACCGTTTATCAGGCCCTCCGTCAGGCCTTCACGGGCGTGACCGGCTTCAGCTTCCTCGTATTCAACCTGCTCTGCGCGCCCTGCTTCGCTGCGATCGGCGCGATCCGGCGCGAGATGAACTCCGCGAAGTGGACCTGGTTCGCGATCGGCTATCAGTGCGTCTTCGCCTACGCGATCGCTCTGATGATCAACCAGTTCGGCGGCGTTTTCACGGGCGGCCTCAACGTGATCGGCCTCATCGCCGCGCTCGCTGTGCTCGGCTGCATCGGCTGGCTCCTGTTCCGTCCCTATAAGGAGGCGACGAAGCTGGAGATCAGCGAAGCGAACAGACTGAAATAATCCGTAATGCAATTTTCGCTCTGACGGCAGAGCCCGCAAAAATCCGCCGCAGCTCCGAAAACGGAGTTGACGGCGGAGGGCGCTGCGGAATATAATTACAAACGGGACGCAAAGCGCTTCCCGGACCCGAAGGAGGGATCGATATGTTCAAATGGATCGGTGAAAACTGGGCGACGCTCGTCGTCGGAGCCGTAGTGATCGCGCTCGCCGCGCTTGCCGTGATCAAGCTCGTCCGCGACAAAAAGGCGGGGAAGAGCTCCTGCGGCTGCGGCTGCGCAAACTGCCCCATGAGCGGGAGCTGCCATAAAAAGGCTGAAGGCAAAAAGTGAATAATTGCAAGAAAAAAGGAGCGCTGCGGCGCTCCTTTGATTATTTGATCGATCTCAGAATTCGACGTTCACGATATGGCCCTGGCAGCCGTTGCGCGGTACGTTTGCGCCGTTGGCTTCGTCGGTGTCGATATGCATCGCGAGGGCGAATTTATCGCTTACGCGGACGACGACATCGCCGAAGATGGTCCTGCGCTCGTCGGTGTTGACGGCGACGGAAACAACGTCCTTATCCTTCAGACCGACCTCTTCCGCCTGGGCGGGGGTCATGTGGATATGACGCTTTGCGATGATGAGGCCTTCGGGAAGGGTGATGCTGCCTTCGGGTCCTTCGATCTCGATGGGCGCGGTGCCTTCAAGATCGCCGCTCTCGCGGATGAAGCCCTCTGCTCTGAGAGCGACGCTGTCGGTCTTGCTGACCTCGACCTGGGATGCCTTGCGGACGGGCCCGAGGATGGAGACGCGCTCGATCTTGCGGTCGCCGTTCTTGATGGTGACTTTTTCCTTGCTGAGGAACTGGCCGGGCTGGGAAAGGGGACGGTCGAAGGTGAGCTCGTGGCCCCGGCCGAACAGAGCTTCAACATGCTCCTGGGTCAGATGCACGTGACGTGCGGAAACTTCAACGATGAAATCCATGATAATTCTCCTTATCGGTTTGAAATAAATCGCTCATGCAGCGAGCGCCGAAAGAGGACCCGCCGGAAACTAAGCATTACTCCATTGTTTTACAACATTTATCGGAAAAATGCAATACGGACCCCGAAATATAATGTTTGAAAAAACGCGGCGGGCAGCGGCTGTTCCGGAAAGCGGCCGACCGTTATCCGATCTTGAGCACCAGAAAGCCCTTGATGACGAGCAGCGCGAAGCAAAGGATCCCGGCATAGGGCTGCCTTGCCGCGATGAAAACGGCAACTCCGATTATCGAAAGGCCGATCCCCGTAAAGAGCCGGTGCCTGTTCCAAACGGGCTTATCGAAATACGAAACGATAACTCCCGAGATCCCGTTCAGTACGGTGAGGCCGATGACCGCGGCGAACACGGCCTTCAGCCAAGCGCCCGCGCCGGCAAGGCCGAAGAGCGGGACAGCCGAGGGGGTATCCGCGCCGTTTCGGAAGGCGGGAATGAACAGCAGCACTGCGGGCAGGATATCCAGCGCGCCGCAGACAAGCGAAACGATTTTTCCTGCGAGCGTTTTCTTTTCCGTTTCGGCGGCGGTGATGATCTCCTCAGGACAGATCAGTTCGTCGACCGTGACGGAGAAAAAGCGGGAGATCTCCCGGAGCGAATCGACGCTCGGGTAGCCCCTGCCGGATTCCCATTTCGAGACAGCCGTTCTCGAAACGAACAGCGCTTCGGCAAGCTCCTCCTGCGTCATCGACCTGCTCCTTCGGAGCTGCTGAAGTTTTTGATTGAATTCCATATCATGCCTCCGCCCTGCGGGCAGCTTTTCTTTGTTCAATATGATAAACGGCGGCCTTATAGACCGCGAACAGCCCATAGCTCAACAAAACCGAAGCCGCGATATCCGTCGCCCAGTGAACGCCGGAGATCAGCCTTCCGAGGATCATAAATGCCGAAAACGCGTAAACGAAGGCGTTTGCCGCAAAAACGAGCCGAGGTCTTTTGCTCCTCCGCCCGAGCTGAAACTTCAGCGTCGGCATCACGCTCAAAACAAGGAGCGTTGTCGATGAGGGGTACGAAGCTTCGAGATACCCGTTGATAAGTATCGGGCGGTAATTGATCGGGACCGCTTCGAAAAACAGGTACGCGGCGATCACAACAAGATAATAAACGCCGAGAAGGATGATGTCCGCGTCGACCCGAAGAAGGCTTCTGCGCTTGATGAGCTGCACCAGCCCGAAAAATCCGAAGCAGACGCAGATGATGACCGGAACAAAGCCGAGCCAGTCCGTGATCTCATAAAGCGTCATACTCACGCCCGTCAGGCTGTGAAACCGGGTGTTGAACGCCGCGAAGCCGACCTTCGAGCCGTTCGGGCCGGCGGGCCGCACGTCGACCGACATAATAAGCGCCGTCCAGATCATAAACGCGATGAGGAGCCCGATACCGGTGAGCAGTTCTTTTTTCGATCTTTCTTTCATTTCCTTTCCGTCCTTTCGTTCGGTGCTGATCCGAAGTTAGCACAGGGAAGGGAAAAAAGAAAGGATCGCTCCGTCACATCGGCGACACTTTCCGTGTCATCCGCGAAAAATCAGCTGTTTTCGAGGATATCTCCGAAATTGCCCTTAAGGAAATGCCTGTATTCCGGGTGGTCTGCCGCGTTCCGGTATTCCTCGCGGATCGTCCGGATATTCCATTCGCGCATCCGTTCGCTCATCTCGCTATAGCGCGTGACGGCGATCAGACCGAGCCTTTCGGCCTCGAGGATCGCTTCATAGGCGTCCGGAACGAATTCAACGCCGGCGAC
>JAEEYN010000114.1 GCA_016288175.1 Bacillota bacterium
GCCCTTATCCGTCCGGACCAGCCAGCCGCCCGCTTTTTTTTCAACGGATCCCACCGCCGTCAGGAAACGAAATTCCGCGCCGTTGTCGGCAGCGTTCTCCGCAAGGGCGATCGTGAGGCCGAAGGGGCAAACGATGCCGGCCGTCGGAACAAGCAGCGCGCAGGCGACCTTTTCGCTGATCGCGGGCTCGAGCTCGCGCGCTTCTTCGCCGGAGATGATCCGCATCTCCTTCACGCCGTTTTTGACGCCGCGGTCATAGAGCGCTTCGAGAACATGGCGGTCCGCCTCATCGAAGCAGAGCACCATAGACCCATTCTGCTTATAGGCGAAATCAAGGGTCTTGCTGAGCTCGCGGATAAGCTCCGCGCCGCGGATATTCATTTTCGCCATCACGGAACCGACTGCGGGGTCGAAACCGCCGTGGACGATTCCGGAATTTGCTTTGGATGTGCCGGAGCAGACGTCCTCGTCCTTCTCGAGCACGCAGGTTTTGAGTTCGTATTTCGAAAGTTCCCTCGCGATCGCGGAACCGGTGACGCCGGCGCCGATCACAAGAACATCATATTCATTCATCGTCATCCTCCTCTTCCTTTGCCCAGTAGATCGCGCAGTCAACGGCTTTTTTCCAGCCGGAAAGCAGCTTTTTACGTTTCGCGGGTTCGATGGACGGGATGAACACGCGGCCGCACTGCCAGTTCGCGCTGACCTCCGCCGTGTCCTTCCAATAGCCCACGGCAAGGCCCGCAAGATACGCCGCGCCGAGAGCGGTGGTTTCGATGCACTTCGGGCGGGTGATCGTAACGTTCGAGATATCGGCCTGGAACTGCATCAGGAAATCGTTCGCGCTCGCGCCGCCGTCGACCTTCAGGCTCGAAAGCGTGACGCCCGCTTCGTCCGTCATCACGCGGAGCAGGTCGTTCGTCTGGTAAGCAAGGGATTCGACCGTTGCGCGGATGAAGTGATCCTTCGAAACGCCGCGTGTCAGGCCGACGATCATGCCCCTTGCGTACTGCTGCCAATAGGGAGCGCCCATGCCTGAGAACGCCGGAACGATGTACATTCCGTTCGAATCCGGAACATTGCGGCAGTATTCCTCACTCTGCGGGCTCGATTTCAGCATCCGCATCTCATCGCGGAGCCACTGGATCGCCGCGCCTGCGATGAACACGCTGCCTTCGAGGGCGTAATGGACCTTTTCCCCCGCCGAAGCGGCGATCGTGGTCAGAAGGCCCTGGTTCGAAAGGACAGCGTCCTCGCCGGTGTTCATCAGCATGAAACCGCCGGTGCCGTAGGTGCTCTTCACCTCGCCCGCGCCGAAGCCGCATTGGCCGAAGAGCGCCGCCTGCTGGTCGCCCGCCGCGCCTGCGATCGGGATCTCGCCGCCGAAACGGGAGGTATAGCCGAACAGGTGGCTGGAGGGCAGAACCTCCGGAAGCATGGATCGCGGGATGCGGAAATAATCGAGGATCTCGTCATCCCACTCGAGCTTATGGATATCGAAAAGCATCGTGCGGGAGGCGTTCGAGCGGTCCGTCACATGTACTTTGCCGTCCGTAAGGTTCCAGATCAGCCAGGAATCGACCGTTCCGAAGCGCAGCTCGCCGCGCTCCGCCCTTTCGCGGACGCCGGGTACGTTATCGAGGATCCAGGCGATCTTGCTTGCGGAAAAATACGCGTCCGGGATCAAACCGGTCTTCTGCCGGATCTTCTCCGCCCAGCCCTCGGCCTTCATTTTGTCGATAATGCCCGCTGTGCGGCGGCACTGCCAGACGATCGCGTTATAGACTGGTCTGCCGCTCGCGGCGTCCCATATGACTGTCGTTTCGCGCTGGTTCGTGATTCCGATCGCGGCGATCTCCTCCGGCTTCGCGTCGATCTTCTGCATCGCTTCCATCGTTACGCCCATCTGGGTCGACCAGATATCCATCGGGTCATGCTCCACCCATCCGGGCTGCGGATAGATCTGGCGGTATTCGCGCTGAACGACGCTGATTATCTCGCCGGCTTTATTGAAAAGGATGGCTCTCGAGCTCGTTGTGCCCTGGTCCATCGCAATAACGTATTTCTTTTCGCTCATTGAACGGCCTCCTGACGGTCATTTGCCTTTTATTCTATCATATTGACGGATTTTTTCAACCGTTTACGGCATAAAGTATTGACTATTTCCCGAAAAAATTTTAAAATCAATGCAGAAAGAAAAAGGATCGGAGGCTCCCAATATGCCACAGTTCACAGAATTTACTTTTCCCTCCTCCAACGGCAGGACGAATATCCGCGTCCGCAAGTTCGTTCCTGACAGCGCGCCGCGCGGAGTCGTTCAGATCGCCCATGGCGTTGCGGAGCACTGCGAACGCTATGATGCGTTCATGAAATTCCTTGCGGAGAACGGCTTTGTTGCCGCCGCGAACGACCATCTCGGCCACGGCAAGAGCATCACCGACGAATCCGAGCTCGGCTTCTTTGCCGAAAAGGACGGTTGGGATCTCGTTGTGCGCGATATGGAGAAGCTCCGCGAGCTGCTCGCTTCCGATTATCCG
Source organism: Bacillota bacterium (assembly GCA_016288175.1). Taxonomy (GTDB): domain Bacteria; phylum Bacillota; class Clostridia; order Christensenellales; family CAG-138; genus PeH17. The sequence continues at coordinate 2,538 of JAEEYN010000114.1, forward strand.
GACCTCCCCTATTTCCTCTTTGGCCACAGCATGGGTTCCTTCCTCGCAAGGACCTATATCATCCGCCATCCGCAGCGGCTCGACGGCGCGATCATCTGCGGCACGGGTCAGCAGTCCCCCGCCCTCGTCGGCGCGGGCAAGACCATGGCGAAGATGATCTGCGGCGTCAAGGGCGCGAAGCATAAATCCGATATGCTCAACAACACCGCTTTCGGCAAATACAACGCCGGTTTCGATACCGTCCGCACTCCATGCGACTGGCTCAGCCGCGACGAAGCGAATGTTGATAAATACATCGCCGATCCGCTCTGCGGCTTCGTTCCCTCCGCTGGTCTTTTCCGCGATATGATGGGCGGCATCTCCTTCATCGGCAAAAAGAAAAATATCGCCGAAATGCGCAAGGACCTTCCCGTTTTCTTCATCGCAGGCGACAAGGACCCCGTCGGCGAAAACGGCAAGGGCGTCAAAAAAGCATACGAAGCCTTCAAAGAAGCCGGCATGACGGACGTTTCGATCAAGCTCTATCCCGATTGCCGCCATGAGCTTCTGAACGAACTCAATCGCGGCGAAGTTATGAACGATATCCTCGCCTGGCTGAATAAAAAACTCGGCTGATCAATAAAAAAAGCGAAAAGGCCTTCGGTGCAGACCGAAGGCCTCCTTGTTTTTACGGTATCAGTTCTCCGATTTTTTTCCGCAGAGCTTCCGTACGCCGAGGATGATCCCCTTCGCGATCAGGAAGATGATGAACGCCGCAAGCGTATAGCCGACAAGGTACAGAAGCAGGAACAGCGGCCAGGGCATCCCGGGATTGCCTGGGCCTTTATAGAACGAACTCAACACGGGCAGCGTGCTCGGGAATTTCGGCGAGATATAGAACATATTGAAGGTCTCGTCAGTGAAATTCGGGATGATTAGATTGAGCGCCGTCGCAACGCCGACCATGATCAGGAAAACCGGGACCGCGCGCAGGAAGAATCGCAGGTTGATCGATCTGCGGTAATAAACGATAAAATACACGCCGAGGATGACCTGCGAGCCGTGCCAGACCATCGTCTGGATATCGATGCCGATCGTGCGGATGAACACATCGCCCGGATAGACCATGACCGCGATACCCGCAAAGAGGATATAGAACGCCATGAACGAGACCGTCGCTTTGCGGATCGCGCTCTCCGGCTTCGAAAGGAAGATGAATGGCAGGATATAGATCGGCGCTGAGCACATCTGGAACGGGAAAGCGTACCATTGATAATCCCAGTACGGCTGAGCGTTGTTGTAGTTGAATGAGAAGATGATCTGTTTGTAGGTCTCGAAAAGAATCAGGATCACCCAGAAAACGAAGCAGATGCGGCGGAAGGTCTTATCCTTCGCGTTTTTCACGAAGACCGAAAGCAGGACCGCCGTGAGAATGACGAGCGCGATCGCGCAGAGGTGGAAGGGTCCGTATGCCGCCGGTGCGGATTCGAAATCCGAATCGAGAAGCTTTAAAAAATCAGTCATTGTTTCCTCCGATCGTTTGCTCGGCGCTGCCGATCTTTTTCAAAAAGGTTATGTCTTGGCCGGCGTCCCACGGCGAGGCGATGCCGATCCGGTCGGAACTCGTAACGCCGACGATATTCCGCATCGAAGCGGTCTTGTCCCCGACCATGATGCGGAAGGTCTCCGCAGCATCATAGCGCCATTCCCCGTGGCCGAAGATGAAAACATAGGTCCCTTCCCCGCTGCTCTGCGGAAGGCCGATCGCTTCCGCGAAATCGTCGGCGAGGTCGAAGGAAATGCTCCGCCCGTCGCCGTTGAAGGTCAGCGTTCCGTATTCCGATCCGAACGTTCCGTTCAGCTTCTCCGGCTCCGGCGTTCCCGGATCCGGCGGATTATCACGCCCGCAGGCAAGCGGCAGCGCGGTCATGATCAGGATCAGCGCAAAGACCGCAAGTTTTTTGATCGGATCCATACTCGAATTCTCCTTCATTCAGTCGTTTTTATTTGCTTTGAGATGAAATTTCTTCGGTCATTTCCCGCCGATCGGCGGTTCGCCGTCGCCGAGCCAATCCTTGAATACCAGCATTGAATCATCCGACGTGATCGGCCCTTCTTCGGGGATATCCGCAGATGCTGACGGATCCCGAATCCTTTGCAAGCTGGCCGCACATTACGGAGATCGTCGTTGATTTGCCCGCGCCGTTGACGCCGAGGAAGGCGAAAAGCTCCCCCTTTTTTACGCGGAATGTAAGGCCGTTGACGGCCTTCACCTCTCCGAAGGATTTATAAAGAGTCTTGATCTCAATTACGTTTTCCATTTCTGCTCCGTTTAAAGGCGTTTTTTGCGATGCGGAATGGCCGGCGTGAAACAGGCTTTGTCCGCATATATGCAGTTTAGATTATAGCAGGTAAAAGGATGTTTTTCAACATACCTCCGGTATAATTTTAAAGCGGTCAGGCAGCACTGCGGGGCTTTACATCTTCTTTGAAATGTGGTATGATGGTTAAGTGAAAAATTCAGGCAACAATCGGAGGAACACAATGAAACGGGTTCTTTGCGCAGCGCTTGCGCTCCTCATGCTTACTGCCATTGCCGCATGCGGCGGTTCCGGCAGCAAGACTGCACAGACCAGCGGCGAAACGGGTTTCACTCCCATTCCGGTCGAAACATCAACACCCGAACCGACCGAAGTCCCTACTCCCGAACCGACTGAGGCGCCCGCGCCAGAGCCGACCGGAAACTCAGGCACGATCTCGAGCGACGAGTTTTACGGCACGATCAACGGCAGCGTTTACGAAAACCGCTTTCTTGGCCTCGGCTGCAAACTTGAAGGTTATGAGTACATGGACATGTCCTCCTATGCAACTGTGGAAGATGCTTTTAAGTTCATGGATGGCGGTGAAGGCGTCAGTGTCATGATCGCCATCTTGGGTGATGAACAGAATATGACTATGGTCAATATAGCCGTCAACAATCTTGGGGCTGCTTATGGCAGCACACTTTCGGAGGAGCAAATTGTCAGTATTATGATGCCCGTGGCAAAAACACAAATGATCAACGGCGGTGCATCCAATGTTACCGTTGTGAAGGAAACAGTCAGCTTTCTCGGCCATGAAAAGCCCTGCATAACAGCAACCGGCAGATTGCAGGGGTCAGACTATACTATGAAACTGTTTTTTTCTTTCTACGGTAGGTATATATCGCAAATCAGCGTTTCAGGCCTGGATCAGCACAGTATAGACGAAGCGATCGCCGCGTTTTATCCCTTAAGCTGATGGAAGTGTCCGCAAAAACAAACGGTTAAGCCGGTAAGCGCCACGCGACCCTTCTTGCTCGTCACGCTTCGTTCAGCTGTCGGCTCAACAAATGAGAATTTATACGTGTGAAAGCTCAATCTCATCAAGGCCGTCGGCGATTGCATGGATTCTGCCTGTTTCCCGAAATCCCATTCTATGATACAGCCGTTGTGCATTGGTGTTGTTTTCGAGTATCCACAGAGTGGGCGTGTCGGCGCATTGCGCAGCAGCGAACTGCAGCAGCTTCGTGCCATAGCTCATGTTCTGTTTGTCCGGGAGGATATAAAGGTCTTCAATCAGACTTTCTTTTACCGAAACAATGCCAACCGGACAATCATCAATCAGCAGAAAGAATTTGCTGCCGTCCTTCATTTTATTTTGAATATATTCCCGCTGTCTTTCAGCCGTGTGCA
>JAEEYN010000115.1 GCA_016288175.1 Bacillota bacterium
CCCCGTTAGGAGAATCCTCCACGGCGACGGTCTCCTCCGGCCTGACGCCGAGGACGCTGCAGGCGTGCAGATAGGTATCCGGAGCGGGCTTGCCCAAGCCCACCATGTTTGAACAAATTACCTTATCAAAATAGCCTATAACGCCGGTCTCCTCAAGCTGCTTATTCGCCCTGTCCGTCGTTCCGGCCGTCGCGGACGGTATTCCTGCGCGTGATCTCTGCCATATCAGCACGCCTCCTCCGTATTATCGTTTTTCCGTTTGCCGAAGAGCTTCCGAACGCCGAACGCGCAGAACCACACCGCCGCGGCGCCTAAGCAGAACGCGAGGACGTACAGGAATAAGAACACGGGGTACGGCACCCGGGGCTGAATGTCGCGGAATACCGGCAGGGAGCTGGTGTAGAACGGGGAGATATAGAACATATTGAACGTCAATTCGGTCTTGACCGCGTTTCTCAGCCACCCCCCCCATACCACGTCAAGAATGAGCGCGACGGCGATCGCCACGGTATAAACGGCCGCCGAGCCCAGCCATTCCCGGAAGAAGCTTTTGATCGACTTCGCATAGCCGTTGGCAATGATCAGATACAGTCCGATTATCACGATGGAAGTGTGCCAGAAGAAGCTGTGACAGGTGATCGTCACGTAGTCCCAGTAGAAGCCCTCCGGGATCGCGATCGTCATTATGCCGGCGATGAGCCCGAAGAACGCCAGGAATCGATAGATCGCGTCCTTCACCTTTCCATGCGGAAGCAGGGGCGCGATAACGGCGGCGAACATCGGCACCGAGCAGAATTGCCACGGGAACAGATTCCACGGATATTCGCCCATTTCGACCGTGAAGAAGATCTGCTTGTAGATCTCGGCCGCAAGCATTATAAGCCCGTAAGTAAGCACGACGCGGTCAGTCGTTTTCCTGTTTCGTTTCGCGGCAACGGGCAGCAACAGAGCGCCCTCTATTACCATGACGCTGATCCACATAAAGAAAAACCAGCCGTACATCGCGCCGCCGTTCTTCGGCAGAAACGACGGATCCCATTTCCAATCAGTGATCATTTTTTGCTCCTTAAGCAGACTTAGTCTTCAATGCCGGACTCAATCATTTCGCGAAGAATGATGTTGCCAAATGCTTTTTTCATCACCCATCCTCCACAAAAACCCGATTATTCAGGATAAGTTTACCATATCCGCGGCGTTTTTTCAACACGGGAGGAGGGACGATCACAAAAGAAAACGCCCCGGGGAGGGGGCGGAAGGCTACTATTTATTGACCTTTGGATGGTTGGTTCTTTCTAACAAATAATCAATTGAAGCATTAAAATGATCAGCGATTAGAATTATCTTGACAGGGAGTATGATACGAGCGGATATGATGAATCGATTTATCCTCCTCTTGAAAATGTGCCGAGGCGATACGCCATCATCGCTTTGGGAATTTTCGCTAAAATGCGAGTTAAAAATGCGTTTTAGCAGACCGAATTCGTTTTTACGAATGTGCGGAAAAGAAAAAGAGCCGCATAGCGGCTCGATAAACGGGTATTTGTAAGTCCGTTACTCTTCCAGCGCTTCGATAAACGCCGCAGTCGCTCTGATGCAGTTCGTGAGGCCCTCCTCGTTCAGATTATCGTATGAATCCCTGCGGGTGTGGTAATAATCCTCCAGCACGTGGCTGAGGCCGGTAATGCCTATCGAGCGGAACCCGCCCTGCGTAAAAGCGGCGCTGTCCGTCGAGCCGCCGAACAGGGGAACGAAATCCCTTCTGCACGGCACGCCGGCATTTTTTGCCGCGGCAAGGAACATCTCGCAAAGCTCCGGATCGGACTTGACGGTGCTGTTGAGATCCCTTGCGTTGACCGCGAGGTGCTTAGGGTCATGGATGGTGTCGTAGCTGATGATGTAGGTCGGCACGTCCTGATAATCGCCCTTATGAGACTTGGTCCACGCCTTAGCGCCGCGCAGGCCCGCCTCCTCCGAGCCGGTCAGTATCACGCCGACCTCCGTATGATCGAGGGTGATGCCGCGCTTTTCCATCTCTTTGAGTATCGCCATGCCGATATAGCAGCCGGAAAGGTTGTCGTTCGCTCCGTCGACCACGCGCTTCGGATCGTAGGTGATAGTCAGCAGCAAAAAGAACGGCACAAAGAGGAGTCCGCATAGTCCTGCTGTATGCGTCCAACTGCCTGCACCGCAGAGGGCAAAAACGGACAGCGCAAGGTAAAAGAATACTCCAATCGTCGCCATTACACCGGGGATCTCAAAAACCACGCCTCCAAAGCGATAATTAAGAGGGAACTCCCACGCCGCGTCGATGTGCCCGTTAAGAAACACGCGCTGTTTTACCTCGCCGGAGCATTTTCGCACGGCGGTGATATTCACGCTCTCTTTTTCGGGGAAGAACGGGTCGATCGGTTTTCTGTAAAGCACGAAGTGGAACAGGAACAGTATGAGCGCCAGACAGCCGAAAAGTATGCTCAGCCACGGGCGGATGAAAAAGCTCACGGCGCAGAGCGTATCGAGCGTCGCCGAGAAATAGAAATAGCTGTAGAAGGAAGCGGGATGCTCCTTAAAGGTCTCGACCTTGACGTCCCTGCAGCCGCAGTCCTTTCCAAGCGACGCCGCCATATACTCCGCCGCCTCGCGCTCACCCTCGCTGCCCGGAGCGCGCTTTTTCATATCGCGGCAGATGTGAGTTATATCCCGCAGCGTGAAGTCGACCGCCGATTTACAGTCGATATCGAGTTTTGGCGTATTCTTTGGCATGATCTTTTATTTGATGCTTGCGCCGAGCGCTCTTGCTTCCGCTTCCTTTCCCGCGCCGAGCACATAGCCGAGATTCTTCCAGCCGAGGAAACGGGTGAAGATAGAGAAGAAATCCTCGGTCATCTCATACATATTCCCTCTGGCCGTCATTATCACGACGAACTGCTTCACCTTGGGCGAGCCGAACAGCACGGCGTAAAGGCGGTCGATGACTACCTTGAGCTGGCCGGTGATAGTTCCCCAATACTGCGGGGAGGCGAAGACGATAACGTCCGCCCAGAGGAATGCCTCGCTGACTATCTGCATATCGTCCTTCTGCACGCATGTTCCGCCGTTTTTCAGGCAGCCCTCGCAGGCAAGGCAGCCTCCGATATTCATGCCCTGCAGGTACAGCTCTTTGACCTCATTGCCGACGGACTCCGCGCCCTCAGCAAACGCTTTGACGAGAGAAGCGGTCTTGCCGTTTTTCCTCGGCGAACCGTTGAGTATAAGTATCTTTGCCATGATGATTACCTCCTCAAATCCCGATTTGTTCGTTTCTCCGTCCGTCCCGGCAAACGGGAAGTTGTCGAAATGAGTTTATCACACCTGTTCGGTTTTTCGATCCCGCGTCTCAGCCGAAATAGCGGCCGGTCAGCGCGTCGAGATCGATCGTCTCGAAGCCTAGCATAGTGTCCGCTTCGAGATCGTAGTCCACGGTCAGAGTTCCGCGAACGTGCTCCCCGGTCTCGGGATCCGTCCATTCCGCGAACGCGCCAAGCAGAAGGCGGCCGCCGCGCATCAGCGGAGTGGGGGGAAGATACCTGAGATCCGGCTCGAACGGGAGCTCAACGTAAAGCTTTTCGACGAAAGCGCTGTACTGCTCCCAGGTCCGGAACTCGACGCCGCGCAGGAAATCCTTGCGTTCGCTGTGCCGGTATTCCCCGCCGCAGACGCCGTTAATGGCTTTAAGTATGTAAAGGAAGCCTTCGTCTTCCTGCCAGCCGCTGCCGAGCTTAGACTCATACAGGTCGATCAGCATATCCTCCGGCGCTATAAAGACACGGGGCTCGCCGTGGTCGGACGAATTCGTAAGAAAACTCAGCGTTTGATTGGCATTGTAGAACTTTTCTTTGGAATAGCCCGCATCAAGGAAGAGCTCCGCCAGCACCGCTCCGGAATCACCGCTGAAGAAGAGCTCGTCGAGCTTTTCCTCGCCGAAGATGTATTCGACTCCCGCGAGGAACTGGGACGATATGAAATACGCGCGCTCGGCTCCCGCAAAATACTTTGCGGTGAAATACTCCGCGCCGCCCTCGATGACAACGTCCGGATCATAGCAGGCCACGGCTCTTTCCTGTTCTTCCTGGGACAGTTCATCATACTCAAAAACATTGAGCCGCCTGCCGTCCAGCACGTAGATCGCAGGAATACCGTCGCCAACGTTGAAGTCCACAAAGTGCATGAGCTCGTGGAACACTACCTCCGGAACGTGATAGGAGTCGTAGAGATCGATCTCGGTGTTGATCTCAACAACGTTCACTCCGGCGGTGTACCTGCCCGCTATGCCGGCCTCCAGCGCGCGTTCGACGAAGCTGAGACCCGCGAGCGTATCGAAAAAGTGATCGAGATCCATATAGGCCGAAGCATCCGCGACGACGGGGAATATCAGATAAACGAATTCCCTGTACTTGCCGAGAGCGGGATTGCTTTCCACGGTCTCGCTGAACCTGATGAAAAGCTCATACTCTCCGCGGATAGCCTCTTCGGCAAGCCCGTGCTCGTAGGCTGTCGCGAGCGCCGCTGCGGGAAGCGGGTCCTCAGTCGGCGCGGGCGTTTCGGTCGGAGCCTCCGTCGGGGCTTCGGTAGGCGCTAACGTCGGTTCCGCGGTCTGGCTCTGCGTCGGAGCAGCGGTGTTCGCCGCCTCGCCGTTGTCCGCCGGGCTGTGCGTGCAGGCCGACGCAATGGATAGCAGCATCAGTGTGATAAGTATTGCGGCGATGATCCTCGATCCCCACTCGAGCCAACCTTAACAAATTTGCTAAGGAAATTTATCACCCGGTGCACATGATGCACATTTTGCATATTTTGTACGTATTGAACCGCCCCATGACCCTCGCCATCGATATGCAATCGCATTTTTCGGGGGCCGCCGCGGGCTTTCCGGCAGGATCCCTCCCGCCGACACCTGCATTATAGCACGACCTGCAGGGAAACGCAACACCAAATACAATAAAAATTACATTTTAATTTCTTATCAGGCAAACCGTGAGAGTTCATGAAGCGGGGAGCGCGCGTGTACTTTGGGCATTCTTTTTCAGCAAGGGGGCTATGCCTTACAGCCATATTGAAAAACAACCTGTTTTTTGGTATACTGGTTAGAGAATCTGTAAAACAGAGGGTGCTGAAATGATCCCGACCGGGCTGACGATTATTCCATCAGCAGCGAGCTGTTCCATTGGCAGAGCCAGAGCACCACGGCCGACAATTCTCCGACCGGCCAGCGCTATATCCATCACGCCGAGCGAGGCAGCCGGGTTCTGCTTTTCGTCCGTGAATTCAAGAATGATCGTATTTCGGGCGGAGCCTCCGCCTATACCTTCCTCGGCACGGCGACATACGTCAAGCACGAGGGCTCCCGCCCGATGAATATCACCTGGCACCTGGACCGCCCGATCCCGGCGAAGTATCTGAAGAAGACAAATAAACTTGTGGTTGGATAAAGGAGTTAACATGACCGAACTTGAAACCATCGAACGAGCCAAGATGTATCTTGACAAAATGGCCAACGGCATCGATCCCATCACGGATAAGCCCGCGGCC
>JAEEYN010000116.1 GCA_016288175.1 Bacillota bacterium
ACGCCTGTCTGCCATGTTACTGTCACGCTCGTTCGGAATGCGGAAAGTCCGTACAGCTTCACGCTGAAAACATTTGATATGAACCTTTGATCGTTTGAACACAAAAGTCCGCTTTCAAAACGAAAGCGGACTTTTTCATTTGGCTGCGATCGATCATTCCCCCGGGCAGAGCTCTTCGCGCAGCGCGGCGATCAGAGCATCGTTATCCTTTGAATCACGTACGGCGAGGCGCAGATAGCTCCTGCCGCCGGTCTTGCCCGTAAGCTCTTTGATCAGGATGTTCTTTTTAATAAGAAGCCTCTTGAGGAGTTCCTTCGGCGGCATATCCGCCGTCAGATCGACCATGATGTAATTCGCCTGGGATGGGATCGCACGGATACCCGGAATGCTGTTCAGCGCTTCCGCGAACCTTGCCCTTTCATTACGCAGGAGTACAAGCGCTTTGCGGTAATCCTTTCTGTATTTCTCGAAGATCTGCATATAGTATTCCGCAAAGGAATTGATATTCCAGATCGCGACGTCCTTCTTGATCTCCGCGATTGCGTCCGCATCGCCCGAAGCAAGCACGCCGAGACGAAGCCCGGGAACGCCGTAGGATTTCGAAATGCTCTTCATTACGTAAAGGTGAGGATTTTCGAGGAGCAGATCGGTATCGATGAGCGTGTTGTCCTCCTCGTCCGAGAAATCGGCAAACGATTCATCGATGAGCAGGCGGACGCCCTTCGTTTTTGCCCAGCTCGTCAGCCGCAGCAAACCTTCTTTGTTGATGTAATTGCCGCTCGGATTATCGGGATTGACGACGATCAGATTATCGATCGGTTTATCGCCGAAAAACGCGATCAGATCGTCCGCAGTATAGGAAAAATCGGGATTTTCCGGATAATAACAGACGGAATCCGCCTCCGCGTACCGGTTCGGATACTCCTCAAAGGTCGGGCGGACAAAGCCCGTTCTGCCGTTCAGGTGTTCCATCAGGGCTTTGATGAGCTCCGCCGCGCCGTTGCCGACAACGATGTTCTCCTGATGCACGCCGAAATTGCGCGCCGCAAGGAGCGAATTGACGCGCATGCCGGACGGATACTCCGTCAGCAGCACGTCGAAGCTTGCTTTCAGCTCCTCTTTCAGCTTCTCCGGCGGGAAATACGGGTTCACGAGATAGCAGAAATCGATCAGCGCCGGATAGCGCCAGTAGCCGCCGTACCTGCCGAGTATCATTTTGACCTTCTCATCCCCGTCCGGGTTGAAGATCGATTCCGCAATGTCGAGATCCTGAATATCGTCGATCTCATACCACTGCTGGCCGTTCAGGCGCTTCGCAAGGATCCCCGGATTATCGAGCATCGTGATAACGCGGAGCACCTGCTCATAGTATTCGTTCTCGCCGAGAGCGCTGCAGTATGCCTCAAGGAAAGGAACGTAATGCGTTTCGGAAAATTCCCTGCTGAATTTATAGATATTAACGGTTTTGTAGTATTCCGCTGCTTCGTTAAAACGGAACTGCTTTCCCGGAACGAAGGAAGCGATCGAATCATCCTTATTCAGTTTCAGGCAGGTGCCGTCCATCCATGCTTCGTAGCGGTCGACAAGGGCCAGCGTTTTGCGCGGGTCGTCGATCAGCGCGTCGAGCACGGCGTCCTCAAAAATCAGATCCGATTCGAAAAGAAGCGTATCCTCCCGAACAAGCCATTCCTTTGCGAGCGCAAGGGAGTAAATATTGTTCGTTTTGTCATAAACGGGGTTGTTGACGAACACTATCGGCGTTTTGATCCCGAGCGTGCCGATGAAATCGATCAGCTTCCTGCCTTCGTAACCGACGACGATAACGATCCTTGAAAGCGAGCGGGCGTCGATCTGGCGAAGCATGCGCTCAATCAGGGTGACGCCGTTCACCTTCACCATGCACTTCGTGTTATTCCGGGTCAGCTCCTTGAGCCTTTTCCCCATTCCCGCGGCAAGTATGATTGCCTGCATATTGATCCCTCCGAATTACAGTTCGAGTCGGCTCCGGTCACGCGGACGCCTTATTTTTCCTGCGTTTGAATTTCGCGAAAAACAGTTGAATGATATCATCCAGCTCTGTGATCTTCAGCAGCCTGCATCCGAGATAATAAAGCGGAACGGCCATGAGCGCCGAAATGACCAGAGTAAGATACTTATTAAGGTGCACAAAGCTGAACAGGAGCCGCGGGATGCCGCAGGAGATCAGCGATATAAGCAGCACCTTCGCGGTAACCGTAAGAACGCGTTTCAGATTCAACGAAACGTATTTCCGCGTGAGGCGGAAGCGCACGAACAGCATTACGATCGAAAGAGAGGAAGTCGTTACGGCAAGACCGATCGCGCCCCAGAGGCGGATGAAGACCAGGTTCAGGCCGACATTCGCAACGACGCCGATGATCGTCAGGATCATCGGGACCTTCGTATTGCCGTGGCCATAGAAAATATTGTTCAGAACGCCGTTGGTCGCGCTCGAGAAGAACGCAACGCAGTAGACCGCAAAGATCCCCGCCGTCAGCGCAACGCTCTCCGCCGAGAACGCGCCGCGCCCGAATGCGGCGGAAACGACCTCCGTGCGGAAAAGTATGCAGGCTGTCGTGAGGGGGATCATCATCACGGCGAAGATATCGACCGTTTTAACGACAAGATTGCTGAGTTCCTTTTGTTTTTTGAGCGCAATGAGCTCGATCATCTGCGGATAAAGCGCCGTTGAGATCGCCGTTGAAAGCAGACCGCTGAAAACATGGGTCAGCTTGCTCGCATAGCTCAGGCAGGAGATCGTGCCTTCGGGAAGGCCGGACGCCATCGCTTTATCGATCAGTGAATTGATCTTCGTGACGCTCTCGATGATCAGCACGTACGGCAGGCGCTTCATCATCTTGCCCATGTCATCGTCTTTGAAGCGGAAATCCGGTTTGTAGCGGTAACCCCAGTTTACGAAGAAGAGCTCTATGACAAGCCGCAGAAAACCGCCGATGATCAGCGCGTAAGCAAGGGCTTGGATACCCCACCTGCGGTAAAAGAAGATCGCGGCGACAAGGGTCGGGATATGGGAAACGACTTCGCGGATCTGCGCCCCGAAGAATCTGTTATGGCACTGCAGCATCGCCGCATAAACGGCTGAACCGATGACCGTTATATACATCGGCGCGGAGATCCTGACAAGCTCGATCGTAAGCTCGCGCGTTTCTCCTTCGAAGCCCGGCGCAACGAGCGAGACCACAGCGCCTGTAAATATCATGATGAGCGCAACAAGCGCAATTGCAATGATCGAATAAAAAGTGATGACTTTGTTTGCGAACCGATTGGCCTCATCGATCCTGTTATGCGTCACTTTTTCTTTATACAGCGGCAAAAACACTTTCCAGATCCCGACGCTGACCATCGGATAGATGACCATCTGGATGCTGGAGACCATGTGGTATGCGTCGCTTTTGAACGTCGTGCCGATATACGCGGCAAGAACAGCTTCCTGCGCGAAAGTTGTGAGCTTCGCGATTATGCTGACGACCGCGATTATGACGGCACCGTTAAACACCTTTTTTTTGATTGAACCGTCCATTTATTGCCGGATCCCCTTTCCGGAACCCATATCTCACTTTTTCCCGCCTGTGCGAATGGGATATACGCTGTAGCGTCCCTTAAGGGCTTTGTCGATCTCCTTCTGCGGCGGATATTTTAAGTATTCATTATACATATCCCGAAGGATGAAGTCAAATTCCGCCGGGATCCTGACCTTGTAATCGGTGTAATCAGCAAGGACGGTGTTTTCGATCATGCTGCGCTTGTAAACGCAGAATTCGCGCACGGTGTTGATGCCGACCGACTCCGCGCTTTCGAAGGGATACTTCCCGCAGAGCTTATCGAAACGCTTGACAATGCTTTTCGTGCTGATCGGCTTCAGCAGCTTCCGAAGCAGTTTGATCCTTTTCAGCTTCTTTCCGCTGTACATGCGAAGATCGGTCTCCTTCACGAGGCGCATTTCGAGAAGCAGCATCCCGCGTTTCGTGAATCGCTCCTGCTTTTTCCGTCCGTTCGGATATCCGACAAGGCGATAAACGTCGATATGGCTCGTATGGGTATCATACCCCGCCAGCCCGATCCTTGCGAAGCATTTCGGAGCGGCGAGTTCGGTTCGGAAATCCACCCAATACTCGGCGGGCAGCTCGCGGTTCATTGTTTCGATGAACCTTTCGAGCTCATTCTCGGGGATCGCAATATCGATATCGTAGTCCCAGGGGATCGGCGCATGATGGCGGACGGTCCCGAGCAGAGACCCGAAAAACATCCAGTAATGCAGTCCCTCGCGCTCGCAGATCTCCGCAACGGTGCGAAGCATTTTTGTTCCGATCGCCTGCAGCTCAGGCACCGAACAAACCATTGTTTTACGTTCCTGTTCCATTTGTTTCGCCTTTCGGTTTTCCGCTTCAGTATTCATAGCTTCCGTTCGGCAGCAGCCGCATCCTCTCTCTTTCCCGATACCCGAAACCGTTTTCCGCTGCCGTTTGCTCAAGGAGCTGTTTCGCGATCACGGTAACAAAGACCATTACGCACCAATAAGCGAGGCGGCGCATCGCGAAGCCCGCGATCCCGTAGGCATAGATCGAAACGATTATCGGTATCAGCGTCCAGTCCGCATTCCAGAGCTTCCTGATGCAGCGGATCGTATAGAGTACGAAGAAGACGCCGCCGATCGCGCCGGAGCAGGCAAGTATCTCGAGATAGGTATTATGGAATTCGATCGTACCGCCGCTTCCGTGGACGCCCGGCCCGAGGCCGAAGAACGGATCCTTCCAGAAGCTCTTGCCGAACGATGAGAAGATCGAGAGCCTGCCCATGCCGTTCGCGTCATCCTCGACCCAGTTTTTAACATAATCGAAGATCCGGCTGTATGTCAGCAGAAGAATAAAGCTCATTACAAGCAGCGTCAAAAACAGCATCTGGAATCTGCGCTTTGTGCTGCTTATGTTCGTGATCCTCAAAAAGATCAGCACGAGCAGAGCCAGAACAACGGACAGAATGCCCGTTGAGGACTTCGTTTTTTCAAGCAGGAACACAGCTGCGGCGATCATTGCGAGGCTGATGACGATCCTGCGCTTTTTAACGATATTCCTTGCGAAAACGAACATAACGCCGCAGAGCACGACGGCGACCTGATGCGGGTTCGTGCCTCCGCCGGCATACCTTACGCCATGGTACCAGAGCGGAGCCCCCAAAAAAGTTTTGCTGACGGTCTCGCTGTAGATATACAGGAAAAGCTGAAACAGCACGGCGCACTCCGTCAGGACCGAAAACAGCTTTTCGTTATACTCGACCCTGTTCTTCGTCAGACCGTTTTCCATTGCGACAGCTATGACCGCAAGATAAAACCATGTCAGAAGTCCGGTCGGACGCAGCTCGTTTCGCGCAACGATATAGCCTATCAGCGAGCCGATCAGCATCGCCGCGATGAAGCCGACGAGAAACTTCAAAAGATCCGTCATTTTATAGCTGGAACGGATCAAAAAGCGGGCGCCCCAAAGCAGGCACAGCACCTCTGCCGGGCCGACCTTCCAGACGCGCAGGCCGGTCATCGGAGCAAGGCAGAAGCCGATAATAAGCAGCCAGTCCGAAAGCCTGAGCCTTATTCGGTTCGCACCTCCGAAGGTGTAATCACCGAGTCTGAATCTCATCGGGTCTGTACTTCCTCAATTCAAATTCTTTTCCGAAATCAAAATCGTATTTATCCGGATCGAACTGCACATATCCGCTCCAGGGATAAAAGGTCAGCTCGCCGAAATAGATCCTTCCGCCGACGTTGTAGAGATCCACGCGCACGAACGGGAAATCCTTTGATAGGATCGAAGCAACTCTAAGCATTTCTTCAAGATTCCCGGGCTTTTCGATCTTGCGGTCGATGGCGGGACAGTCGCTCGTGATATGCAGATCGTTCCAGTCGGTGTCGTAAAAATTCCGCTTATGGCCGATATAGCGGTCCACATCCACGATTATGTATTCCGGTTTTCCGCCGTAGCAAAGGAGCTTATAATCGTTGACGCCCGCCTCCGGGTCCTGTTCGTTTACGAGCAGCTCTTCGATCACTATGGCCTTTTTTATGCCGTAGTAGGCCCATTCCCTGCCGCCGATATCGCTTTCGACCTCCGTGCCGTTGAACCTGAACCTGCGCTTCATCCTTTCGATATCGAGGGTGGCTTTATCGCGGCAGATCGCAACGCTGAGGCCGCCTCCGCCGTGTGTGGTCTTCATTACAAAGCTGTTTGGAAGCGCGTCCCAGTCGATATCGTCAACGCTGTCATATCGGCCGTAGAGCCGAACGAGCGTATCCTCAAGACCTTTGCTTTTGACGTACTCGCGAACGGCATATTTATCGACGCATTCGCGCATCACCGGGTTGCGGTAATGGAGCTTGTACCACTGCAGCTTTTCCGTGAAGCGAACCGGCTTTCGAAGGTGCAGTCCGCGGTGCAGCTTGATCCTGTACTGCATCCGCAGCATGAGCTTATCCGGCACGAAGCGCAGCTTCCGCAGCATTTTGGCCCGATCGTTGGAGGTTTTAAAAAGCTTTTTATAGTTCATTGCAGGCCTTTTCGATCTCTTTAAGGTACTTTTCGACGACTATGCGGCGATCGAACTCCCGCTCGACCTTGCGACGCCCGGCGAAGCCCATCTCCCTCCGCTCATTCCACGGGAGCGCAAGGAATTTCTCCATTTTTTCGATCAGGTCCGCGCTCGAGCGCTGCTTGACGACGAAGCCGTTGACGCCGTCCTCCACGATCTCGCGGCAGCCGGCACGGTCGGTCGTGATGATCGGGCGGCCGCTGGCGCAGCTTTCGAGCAGAACGTTGCTCATGCCCTCCGGATAGAATGTCGGATGCACGGTGCAGCAGGAAAGGCGGTAAACCGAGACCGCGTCCCTTGTATAGCCATGGTAGTTGATCGTTCCCGCTTCGTGCAGGGCGCTGACGCGCTGCTTGTACTCCTCCGTGCACTCGCCGAAAAGGTGGAATCCCGTGTTCGGATACTTCGCTTTCAGCGTTTCCGCGGCGTCAAGGAACTGCTCGATGCCCTTTTCCTTCATCAGGCGGGACATCATAACGAAATTCACGTTGTCGCCCTCCGGATAATCGAGCAGAGCGAAGCGTTCGAGGTTGACACCGGAACCCGGCAGCAGATCGTATTCGCCCTTCACAACTCGCTTTTCGAGCATGAAATCGCGGTTTTCGGAATTCTGGAAGAATACCTTCTGCGCTTTTCTGAGGCCTCGCCTGTAAAGCGGAACGGTGATCTTCTGCATCAGTCCCCCGTTCTCCACCGCGGTGCCGAGGCCGGTGATGTTCGCGATATACGGCACCTTGAGCGCCGCGCAGGCCATGCCTCCGTAGATATTCGGCTTGATCGTATAGGTCAGCACGACGTCCGGTTTGATCTCGCGAATCAGTTTTTTGTAGGCAGAAACGAGCTTCAGCTCCGCGACGGGGTTCGTGCCGTGGTTTTCGAATTCCGTATTTATCACGCGGACACCCATATTTTCAAGGTCCTTGCCGTGGCCGTTGACCGTCGCAAGCGCTGTGACTTCGTATCTTTTCACGAGCTCCTCGATAAGCTCCCTGCGGAAGCCGAAAAGGCCGCTCGTACCGTTGTTGATGATGAGAATCTTATGCATATCGTTACATTTTGCTGTATTCAGCAGAATCCCGTTTGGTTGTTACTTACGGTGCGTTTGATAATACCTCATTATCTGCTCCGTCTGCTCTCCGAGGAACGGGAAGCCGGTTGCCTGAGCGACAATAATATTCGGGGTATCAAGATTGGCTTCAATAATCGTAGCGTTGCCGTCCGCTTCTACGCAAACATCCCAGAATGCAAATGCAAAATGCGGAATGCAGGCATGAGCTTTCGCAACGGTTTCTTTAAGCTGATCGAAATTAGGGACCGGCTGCCCGGCGAAATTAAAACCGCTCGGGATCGAGGTATACTTATTCAGGTCGTGATCGATGCAATAGTCCATGTACTTTCCTGTTTGGGGATCGATACCGATAAAGTATCTTTCATGGCCGCTGTTATCGGCAAACTCACCCTGTTTGCCGACCTTCACGAAGCATGACATGATCTCCGCCTTACCATCAAGCAGTACGCTGTTAACTCTTATTGTGTTGACAGACGAGCTGTTGAGCTGCGCCATGTCTTTATGCTGGGTTATCGGAAGCTGGATCACATAGTTGCTTTTATACTCACGGTCAACGGCCTTAAAGTCATAGGGTTTCTTAATAAGGCGAACGCCATTGCCTTTGCTCGTGAACAAAGCCGGCTTGACGACCAACGCGTCATAGCGGTTCATAATGCTCTCAGCTTCCTCCGGAGAGATAAGCTCAAAACTCTCGTTTGATAGTCTGCCGCTCGTGTTCCTGACGACGCAGCGGGGAGTGCGTGCAGCATTGACAAAACGGTCCAGGTACGCTTTGTCACTCCAGGCGGACGTAATGCGGCGATCGTTAAGTGAATCCTGAATATATCTGTAGAACACCGAATTCGTAATGTACTGCGGCGTCCAGCGTCCTGTCATCGCATAGAAGAAACGATGCCAGTCGGTTTTAATGTCAAATCCGAATCTTTGCCAATATGCCTTTGCTTCCTCATCCTGAGCGGCACTCAGCGGAGCAATGTTTTCCTTGCTTGCAGCAATGTGCTGTCTGATTGTATCGAGCTGTCTTTTGTGCGCCTTTTTTATACGGTGATTCTCCAGCCTTCGCCTAACAACACTTTTAATCCCCATGGTTTCCTCCTTTATCGACTCAGTAGAAAGTCCTGTGTTCTTCTCAATATCTGCCCGTTTTTCGCTGCGGGCTCCGCGTATGCAAAAAACTATTTGTTTTGTACTGTATCGGTTTTGATCTTTGAGTACATGCTTACCGATGAACAGCAGCCTTTTTCTTTCCGGGGTTTTCACATTCGCCCGGCGCATTCATTTCGACCGGAGTGCCGAATCCGCTTGCTGTGCCAACGACCTCACAGAGCTGGCGTTTCTCTTGATAAGAGTAGAGGATATCAGTTAAAACGCCGTTAAGGTATTCCGGATGAACATAGATTTCCGCGCATGTGCTGCTGTTGACTTCGCCTTTATCAAGCGCATCCCGGAATTCGCTCATGCATCCGCTCCAATCGCTCTTCCTCTTAAGAACGCGCAGTATTTTCGCGGAAACGTGGCGATAGTACTTTACCAGTTTGCCGGAGGATGTGTCCTCCAAATGGCCTTTTAACGGTCTTGTGGTGTAAAATCCATAGCGCTTCAGCAGCGGTTTGATGGCAAACCAAACCGGGAGATTCCACATGATCCATCGATGGGAATCAATGTGCTGCGAAGTAAAGCCGCAGTCTCTGAACCGCTGCATCTGTGCTTCGCACTCACGCCTGATGATCCTTATTTGATGCGGCAAAAAACAGCGTTTCTGGATCGTAATATTCTTCAAATTGGCAAAAGTGCCGTCCGCGTTGCAAAGGGCGGTCTTCCTGACGGCTTCCGTCAACGTGGGTCCGTACGTCAGGTTGAGATGGAAGCAGACCTTATCCTTGTATCCGTGTGAATCCGCAAGAGCCACAGCCTCGTCGAGATTATCTGTGTTAACGACAATGCCTGCACCCTGTATCCATCCCCTGCAAAACGCTTCATCGATCGCTTGCGTTTTGCTCGATCTCAGTCCGAAATCGTCTGCGTACAGATAATAACGCATATTGCTGCTGCGCGTTGTTTCTTCATTCCGGCGATCCGGCACTGTTTCCGCTGTGGTTTTCATTTCGGTTCCTCATTTAATGTCTGAGTGTTTTTTTGATAAAAGCTTCGTCGAGGACCTCATCGGTCATATCGCCGAAAGTCGGTCCGCAGCTGATCTGATTCTGCTCGGGACGAACGTTGAACTCCACGAGAATCGGCGTTCCGTCCTCGCCGACGGCGAAATCCCAGCCGATAATGTTCAGATGCGGCAGCTGGCAGTGCAGTCGTTTGGCCGTATCAACGACATCCGCAAAGTTCGGCACCTGAATATCCCGATACTTAACGCCTTTCGCGGTCTCATCCACCCATTCGGATTTGCGGTTGACAGACTTTTCATAGAGCCTGCCGTCCGCCCTGATCGGCACAGCGCTTCCGCCCGCAGAAGTGTTATCCACCTTTGCGCCGTCTGCGCCGATTCTCAACAAAGCGGAGAGCACATGAACCTCACCCTTGAAATGGAAAGTAATGACCCTGATGGTGTTCAGCGAGCTCTCATTCAGTG
>JAEEYN010000117.1 GCA_016288175.1 Bacillota bacterium
CCGGATGCTTATTCATTTCCTGAATTGCCCAACTGGTCTTTCCTGCTCCACATGGAGCATCAATTACTGTAATGATACTGTTACCTCCTAATGATTAGTTTTTGATTATCTAAACAGGGCATGAAGCGCCTTGTAGTTTTCAATTATTTACCGTACACCGTGCGGCTGCTTCCTGCTTCGCCCTTAAAGCGGGGCAGCGGGGGTTGCGGGGGCCGCCATCGCGGCAGCGTCGGTTTGCAGTATTCAGTTGTCAAGGTTCATTGCGCGGCAAAAAAACGGTGCACCGAAACAAGCCTGCGCATTCAGGCGTGTTTGTGTACACCGGCTAACAGCGCGGTTATATTACTTGATACAGGACAATAAAATCAGCTCAAGCATGAACGATAAAGATACACAATGCTTCCCTTTATTCTTTTGTGGGGCAAGTCTATCAGAATTGGAAAAATCCCGCAAGGGGGTTTCGCGAGAAAATTATAATATATTATTCCGTCTGTTGTTCTTCTGTCTCCGGGATGTACTCTAAGAAATCGCCCGGCTGACAATCAAGCATCCGGCAAATCTCGTTGATATTCTGCCACGCTATAGGGCGCTTCTCTCTTAACTTTTGGATTGTGCTTTCAGCTAATAGTTTTTCCTTACGAAGGCGCGTTGTATTAAAGCCTTTTTCGCGCAAGGCAGCCAGTACATCAAACTTATAAGCAAGCATAACACGCCTCCATTTTTCTTACGCCAGTTGGGAAACGGGGGGCCTATACGGATCGTGTTCTTTCTCCGTTATATAATACCATAAACACCCGGCACCGCCGTTTATAATATAACGCACGCACGAGTTAAAGGCAAGGACAGGCAAAACAATATATTTTAAAATACACGATTTAAGGTGTTGGCAATACACGAAACATCGTGTATAATCAGGCCATAGTCAGAACCGCAACACACGGCGACGGCTAAATATAATCCTTAAAGGAGATAGAAAAAATGCTTACCACTTCCGCCATCGAAAAAAAGATTGAAGAGCTCAAATCCCTTGAAGCTCTCGCAAAAGAGCTTGAGACTGAGATCGACTCCGCAAAGGATGAAATCAAATCCGTTCTTATTGAAAAGAACGTCGAAGAGCTCATCGTCGGCGCACATATCGTCCGCTTTACTTCCGTAATGACTCAGCGCTTCGACTCAACCGCTTTCAAGAAAAAGCTTCCGGAACTCTATTCGGCCTATGTTAAGCAGGTCAACAGCCGCCGCTTTACGATCAGCTAAAAGGAAGCGCCCCCTGCAAAATGCTTACCACGGCGAAAACAGGGGGCTATACCACCACCGGAATCGGGGCGGAGTGATTGAATGATATCATATCCGCCCCGCAAATTCAAGCCATATATTATTGAATGAAAGAGAGAATAAAGCCATGAATAACATTGACAAAATGAGCCGCCTTTGCGGTATGCTCGAAAAAGCTTTCCGTGTTCTGAATGAAGAGCTATTCTCTAATAGCTTACCGACTCCAATACTTACCGTTATCCCGTCCTCAAAGTCCTATGCACATTATACCGTGTATGACGCCTGGGACGCTAAGCAGGGCGGCAAGCGCGAAATCAATATTGCCTCCGGAACACTTGATAGGCCGATAGAAAATGTTGTAGCGTCGCTTGTACATGAGATGGTGCACATGAACAATGATCTTGTCCTCAATATCCAAGATACAAGCAATCGAGGAGTATACCACAACAAACTATTCCGCCGTGAAGCCGAAGCGCACGGATTGATTGTTTCCCGTTCGGAAAAATACGGGTGGAGTCATACGGAACCGGGCGAAGCGTTGATAGATATCATCATCAAACATGATGAAGTCTTTAAAGAGATCGAGCTTTGCCGGACAAGCTCATACCCTTCCGCCGTCGGAGTTGGAACACACACCGGAAGCGGAAGCCCCGCCATCAGCACGATAGGCGGGAACGGCCATCAGCGCAAATACATTTGCCCGTGTTGCGGCAACAGTGTTCGAGCAACAAAGGCCGTAAACATTGGCTGTCTCGATTGCGGCGTCGCAATGGTGCAATGCTAAACAGGATCAGCGGCAAGGCGGGAACCCTCCCGCCAACGCCGCGCAAGGGCTCACACTCTCCCGCATGGGCTCAACCGTCATTAAATAGTCATGGAGGCTATGGAAAGAAATGAAAAAGAAATACACTGTATCTCAGTTCGTTGAATTGTGCAGCGCACGCAAACCGAGCGTATACATCTACCAAAGCGGGAACCAGTCAAGCCGCATCAATCAGCTATTGGCAATGCAAGCCGAGTTGAGCTTCCCGGAAATGATTGTGCCCGTACCTCTTGCCGGGAAAGGCGACCGCCTGTATTTCAAGAACGGAAAAGATTATCTCGGCTTCAATAGGATCCGTTATATCGAATGCGATATCAACGAAGAAATGATTGGCCTTTACTTCACAATAGTTTGTGAAAGTCAAGAGCCGAACGCCACAGATAATAGATACGTCATGCTTGCAGATTAACGAACAAACGGAGGTTTTACGATGAATAACGCGCATTGCTCCCTTTGCGGGAAAGAATTAGAAATCTATGACATTCTCAACGACTATTCCGTTAAGCGAGAGCGCATAGGTTACGGCTCTATGTATGACGGAATGGCGCTCAACCTTTGCATTTGCAGCGATTGTCTTGACAAGATGATTCTATTATGCAAGATAAATCCGCTTACAAAAGCGGCGGAGCCCGTCCACCAACAAGGGAACCTATATCATTGAAGAACAGCGGTATCCGGAAAAGTCTACCATAACGAACACACTCAGAACGTGAGAATTTATGTTCGTAAAAGCTCGTTTCAGCTATGTAAACATATCCGCAAATTCAATCATCTTTGTGAACAGTATTATCGGAGGTAATCACAACATGGAAAGCAGAACATTCTATTATGCCCGCGTCTCATCAAAGGAACAGAACCTTGACCGCCAAATCACCGCATTCGAGGCCATGGGCGCGTCTTCGCGGGATATTGTAATCGATAAGCAATCGGGAAAAAGCCTTGACAGGGCAGGATATCAAGCGCTAAAAACAACTATGCTAAGAAAGGGCGATACGCTTATTATTAAAAGCCTTGACCGACTCAGCCGAAACAAAAGCGATATCAAGCGCGAGCTCGAGTATTACAGAGATAACGATATTCGCCTAAAGATCATTGATATTCCGACAAGCTGCATCGATTATCCGGAAGGGCAAAAATGGATTCTGGAAATGGTCAACAACATTCTTATTGAAGTTCTCGGCACGATTGCACAACAGGAACGCGAAACAATACACCAACGACAGGCGGAAGGAATAGCCGCCGCGAAAAGGAAAGGAAAGAAGTTCGGACGACCTCGGCAGGGAACACCCGCAAATTGGGATTCCGTCATAACCGAATGGCAAGCCGGAAGCATCACGGCAAAAAAGGCTATGGAGCTTACCGGAACGAAACGGACAACCTTTTATAAGCTTGTCAAAACGCTTTAATGAATGGAGGTAATAAAAATGGGCGAGTTCTTCATTTTCATTTTCGGAGGCTTGTTTCTGATAATCAAAGATTTGGTCGATACCTACCGCGAAGCAAAGTTTCAGACCGCTTACTGGAACCGCGTCAGCAATTCACGGCAAAGAAAGGAATAATATTTTCCCTTGTTATTTGCAAGGAAACGGCGTCTAATTAAGGCTTTTGTTCCGGTCGGTACTTTATACGGCTAACACAAACAAACGATTTTGAGAGCTAGTTTACTTGAATAATGCTATAGCGAAAAACAAATAAAGGGGCGGTTTGATTCCGTCCCTTGTTTGGTGGTGGTGTGTTCATAGCTTTTTCTTTCAAAGCCAGAGAGCCCGCCGCATGGCTGCTTACCCTTGACCTTGCAGCAGTTCCCCGGCTTCTGTTTCTATGATACCACGGACGGCGGCAACTGCATACTTTAAAAATCATCTCATATTTTAATTTTGTAAATCCTTTATTTCAAAAACTTAGAGTGCACTTTTTAAGTTTGCTATAAGCGTAATGGCGCTTAACAAAAAATCACACTTTAGCACCCTATATTTCTCTTACCATGTGCATGGGTTTCGGGTGCAACGCGGCGGGCGTTGTGGGCTGCCGGATCATGTCGGGCGAAAGGGAGAAGCGCATTGCGATGCTGACGAACAGCTTCGTGCCCTGCAACGGACGTTTTCCGCTGATCATCACTCTGACGGGCCTGTTCCTCGTTCCGGGAAGCGGTTCCCCTCTCGCGGCGGCAACGGTGCTCGCCTGCCTTGTGGTCCTCTCCGTTCTGATGAGTCTTGCGGCGACAAAACTGCTATCGAAAACGGTCTTCCACGGCGGGAGCGAGAGCTTTTTGATGGAGCTGCCGCCTTATCGTCCGCCGAAAGTCGCGAGGGTGCTGCTCTCAGGCGCGGTCGACCGCACGGCGCGCATACTGCTTCGCGCCGTCCTCGTTGCGGCACCGGCGGGGCTGGTCCTCTTCATCCTCGCGAATATCCGGACGCCGGGCGGACCGCTGCTCACCGCCGTCTGCGGCTTTCTCGATCCCTTCGCGAGGCTTTTCGGCCTCGACGGACCGATCCTCGCGGCGTTCATCCTCGGTTTTCCGGCGAATGAGCTCGTGCTGCCGATCCTTCTGATGGCCTATACCTCGAGCGGCACGCTGGCGGAAGCCGGCGGAGCGGAACTTTTTTCCGTGCTCTCCGCGAACGGCTGGACGACGTTCACCGCGCTTTCGACGGTGCTGTTCTCGCTTTTTCACTGGCCGTGTTCGACAACGCTCCTGACGGTACGCAAGGAGGCCGGCGGGACGAAATGGATGCTGCTCGCCGCCGCCCTGCCGACGGCGTTCGGGATGATCCTGCTTGCGGCGCTGAAGCTCTTCTCAAGTCTGCTGTTTTAGCGGGAGCTCCTTATCAAAGCCGCCCCGCACGCGCCGGAGTCGCTCCTCCGACACGATTTTCCGGCCCGATGAGGGCCGGTTTTCTCTTCCTCTCGGGTCCTTCCGCGGCGGCAAAAATATTTTTCAAATAATTAATTTGTAATGTTTCACCGCCCGTAAAAGTTTTCCGCGCAGACATTGACAAATTATATGTCAAGTCGTTTTTTCAGTGCGAATTTTGGCACTTGACACCGTTTTGCATCTGTCCGCTCCCGGCGTTTTTCGCCCTATTTTGGGCGACTTATCCACATTATCCACATGTTTATCCACAATAAAAAGTGTTTAAGCGGCTGTTTTTTCGGGAGTTATCCACATCGACCCTACGGACGGCACGGAAAAGCGAGGAAAACTTTGTCGAAAGAAACGGCGTAAAGCCTGTGCAAAAATTCTAACAAGCATGTTCTCCGGATATATTTTGCGAAGGCTCCGCGGCGGGCACGTGCGGCGTTTTTCGGCGTCATGACCGACGCTTTCCCGCTTTGTTTTTGGTTGGCCCCCTTCGCTTTCCGAGCTTCGCACATCTGCCGTCCGCGGGCAAAAAAAGAAGCCGCAGCTTTCGGCTGCGGCTTCCCGTGTTTTGAAAAAGCTTATTTTGCATACTCGGTCGCTCTGGTTTCGCGGATAACGTTGACCTTGATCTGGCCGGGATACTCGAGCTCGGCCTCGATGCGCTTGACGATCTCCTTCGCGACAACGACGATGTCCGTGTCGGAAACGGTGTCGCTCTTGACCATGATGCGGACCTCGCGGCCGGCCTGGATGGCAAAGCTCTTGTCGACGCCGTCGAAGGAGTTCGCGATTTCCTCGAGCTTTTCGAGGCGCTTGATGTAATTTTCAAGCGTTTCGCGCCTTGCGCCGGGACGGGCTGCGGAAATCGCGTCCGCGGCCTGGACGAGGACTGCTTCGACCGTTCCGGGGTCGACGTCGCCGTGGTGGGCAAGGATGCAGTGGACGACCTGGTTGTTCTCGCGGTATTTCTTCGCAAGATCGGCGCCGATCTGGTTATGCGTGCCCTCGACCTCGTGGTCGACCGCTTTGCCGATATCGTGCAGCAGACCCGCTCGCTTCGCGAGCTGGACGTTGACGCCGAGCTCCGTCGCCATAAGGCCGGCAAGATGCGCGACCTCGATGGAGTGCTTGAGAACGTTCTGGCCGTAGCTGGTGCGGTAGCGGAGGCGGCCGAGGAGCCTTATGAGTTCATGGTGCAGGCCGTGGACGCCGACCTCGAAAACAGCCTGTTCGCCTGCTTCGCGGATCTGGGTTTCGACCTCCTTACGCGCCTTTTCGACCATTTCCTCGATGCGGGCGGGGTGGATACGGCCGTCGAGGATCAGCTTTTCGAGCGCGATGCGGGCAATCTCGCGGCGCATCGGATCGAAGCCGGAAAGGATGACTGCTTCCGGCGTATCGTCGATGATCAGATCGACGCCGGTCGCGGTTTCGAGGGTGCGGATGTTGCGGCCCTCGCGGCCGATGATGCGGCCCTTCATTTCGTCGTTGGGAAGAGCGACGACGGAAACCGTTGCTTCGGCAACATGATCCGCCGCGCAGCGCTGGATCGCCATGGAGATGATGTTCACCGCCCTGCGGTCCGCCTCTGCCTTGGTTTTTGCCTCGATATCACGGATGATCAGTGCGGCGTCGTGCCTTGCGTCCTTTTCGACGTTTGCGAGGAGCACTTCCTTCGCTTCATCCTGGCTCATACCGGCAACGCGCTCAAGCTCCTTCTTCTGGTCTTCATAGAGCTTGTCGACGGCTGCCTCCTTTGCATCGATGGTCTTGGTGCGCTTGTTAAGCTGCTGTTCGCGCTGTTCAAGGCCGTCCTGCTTCTTGTCGAAACTTTCCTCCCTCTGCTGGAGCCTGCGCTCCGCGCGCTGGAGTTCGTTTCTGCGTTCTTTGTTTTCCCTCTCGTTTTCATTCTTTATGCGGTAGACCTCTTCCTTCGCTTCGAGGATGGTCTCCTTTTTGAGGGTTTCCGCTCGCTTCTGGGCTTCTTCGATCATTTCTTTGACCGTTGCGTCAGCCTTCGCGACCTTTGATTCTGCATTATTTTTATCGTACATATGAATTCCGACGGCTCCTGCGACCGCGCCGACCGCGACGCCTGCTATCGGAAGAACAATTGTAAGAATATCCATACTAACAGAATTTCACCTCCTTATATATTAAATGCGCCGCCCCGCGGCCCTCGCCGGCACAGCAAACCCGGTCACAGCTTTGGCAGCATACAGGCATTCAGTTTATTATATCCCTGCGGAAATGAAAAGTCAATGGCACAGAGATACTAAACTTTGTATAAATAGACTATATATTTATCCGCGGAGGTGTTGTTCCCGTGCTCAGCGCCAGGCTCAGCGGTCTTTTGCTCCGCAAAAGCGAATATCGTCCGGCAGCAGGCTGCCGGACGTTATATCGCTGCGCTTCCCCTCCGCCGCCGATTCTTCTCCGAGTCTTTTGTCGGGGATTGATTGGTTTTCGCCACCGCTTCGCGGCGCTTTTCGCTTCGCGTCTTTTGCTCCGCAAAAGCGAATAACGCCCGGCAGCAAGCTGCCGGACGTTATTCTATAAGGAGTTCCTACAGAAGAAGTTTTATTTTTTATTCGACGTTCAGCGCGATTCGCATGATCTTGATCGCGTCGGTCGCGTTGACGACGCCGTTGCCGTCAACGTCGCCGCGTGCGACCTGTTCGGCGTCGAGCATGATGACGCCCATCGCGTGGCGCAGAGCGAGCAGCGCGTCGGTAACATTGACAACGCCGTTGCCGTCGACATCGCCCACGAGACCCGGTTCGGGAGGATCGGGAATCTCGAGTTCCGGCGGCTCGGGAGCGGTGCTGCCGAGGTTCTCGCTGGTGGAGATCACGCGGATGACGCCGAGTTCGGTGCCGAGGACGGTCACGGTCATCTCATAGACGCCGGGTTCGGTGGTGCTGTACTCGGGGTTCCAGCTGTAGCTGACGCGGCTGTCGGTCCAGGCAAGGGTCTGCTCGGAGGCGTTCATGCCGCTCTTGAACTTGATCGTCGCGTTTGCGAGGATCGTGCTTTCGGGGACGCTCTCGCCGTTATCGGAGTTCACAACGTAATCGAGAGTGCCCTGCAGGGATGCCATCGCGGAGTCGGGAGCGTAAACGTAGACGTTGCCGGCGGAGGTGGAGAGGGTGAAGCTCGAACCGCTTGCGGTGAGGTACAGCGTCCTCTGCTGGCCGCCGGGCTGGCCGGGCTGGCCGCCTCCGGAGCTACCTGCCGTGGTGGAGATGCGCGCGTAGCTGCCGCTTGCGGAAACCGTCCACGCCGGTGCGGAGGTTTCGGTCGTGGTGATCGCGATCGAATAGCTCGGGTTCCAGCCGCTGCCGCTCTGGGTATAGGCGAGGTAGTAGTTGACGCCGCCCACGGTGCAGTAGAGCTTGCCGGTGCTGCTCCTGTACCAGGTGTTCGCTTCGGTCACGTTGGTGATGGAATAGCCGCCGGTGACAGAGGAAACGGAAACGGAGGTACCGGAAACGGAGCTGCCGCCGGTCAGGGCGTAGGTATTTGAAGTGTTGGTGATGACCGCGCCGATGCCGGGGGTCATGCTCGTCACGCGGGCATAGGCTTCGCTCTGCTCGCCGACAGCCTTCCAAGCGGCTTCCGCAGCAGCGGGAGTGGGGGTCGTGCCGCCTGAGGAGCCGGTCGCGGTCGCGGTGGTCACCTGGCTGCCGTTCTTATAGAGCTTATAGGTCTGGCCGGAGGTGAGCTGCGTGCTCGCGAAGATGACGCAGGTACCTGTGCGGGTGGAGTTATGGTAGCGCACGGTGCTCTCGAAGATCTTGGTGTTGGAGGAGTTATAGACCGCGATGGTGTCGCCGTTAGAGAAGCTGACGCTGCTGCCGCCGCCGCCCCATCCGCCGGAGGAACCGAAGCGGACGTAGACGCCGTAGCTCGGAAGCTCGACCATGTCGCTGGCGCCGACCGCCATCGTGCTGCCGCCGATGAGGCTCATCGTGCCGTCGCTGTCCAGCGCCGCGTTGCCGTTGCCTGGAGAGTAGACTTCGACGTTCGCGCCGCAGACAGTGAGCTCGCCGTTGGAATCAAGACCGTCGCCGGTGTTGCCGTAGAACTTGAAGCTGCCGCCCCACAGGCGCAGGGTGAAGGGATAGTTGCCGAGGTCGGAATTCGCGGCGTTGATGCAGTCCTCGTTGGTATAGACGATATAGGTGCCGGAGAAGCCGTTGATATGCGCGCCCTCGATGCCCTCGTAGCAGGTGGTGACGGTGAGGTTGATTTTGCTGTTGTCGCCGTTGTATTCGCCGAGGTTCAGGGTGTAATCCGCATGGACTCCGTCGTCCGTGGTGGCAAGGGTAAACGTACCGCCGAGGATGGTCATATTGCCGTTGGAGTGCAGCGCGTCGTCCGCGGAGTTGACGTTGAAGGTGCCGTCGTAGAAGGTGAGCTCCGTACCGGCCTTGATGCCCTTTGCGCTCGGATCGTTATCCTTATCATAGGAAGTGTTTGCAGAGCCGCCGCAGGCGAGGATCGTGACGTTGCCGCCGCGGAAAGTCGCGGAGCCCGCCGCCTGGATGCCATCGCACTGGGTGGTGATATCGAAGGTTCCGCCGCAGATGTAGACGTCGCCGGCGGTCTCTGTCGCGTTCTCGGCCTTCACGGCGTCGCCCTGGCAGGTGATATCGAACGTACCGCCGGTGATGGTCAGCGAACCGCTCGACGCGATCGCCTCGTCCGCCGCGTTGATGATGAATTCGCCGCCGCGGATGGTCAGCTTGCCGCTCATTTCGGTATCGTCGGAGGCCTTGATGGCGTCGTTCGTCTGGGTGGTGACGGTGATCTTGCCGCTGTTGATCTCGAGCTCGCTCTCGGTGCTGATGCCGTTCTTCGGAGCGTTTACAACGAGTTCAAGGTCCGCGATCTCCGTCCAGGAGCCTTCGCCGAGCTTGATGCCGTTCTTCGAATTGCTGTTGATGGTCAGCTTGCCCTCGCCGTTCAGATAGACCTTGGTGTTGGCCTTGGTCTTGATAACGGCGCTCTCGGCATAATACTGGTTGGAAAGGTCGCCGCCGTCCTCTTCGGGGCCGTAGACGTCCGCGTTATTGAGCGCGGCGTCGGTAAGGATGTTCTCAGTGCCCGCAAGAGCGGTGATGACCGCGCAGGCGGAGGTATCCTTCTTGATGGTGATGGGCGAAGTGAAGCTGCTTGTAAGATCAAGGCCGTTGAGGAGCAGCCAGGTATTGCCGGTGGCCTGCTTCTTGACTTCGATCGCCGCATCGCTCGCGGTGCCGTAGAAAACATATGCGCCGCCCGCTTTTTTGATGGAGACGAGGATGGTCGCATCTGCGGTATTGGTATAAACGGTGTTGCCGCTCGTGTCGGTGGAAACGGCGAGGTCATGCGCTGCCTCATCGGCCATGTTGATGCCGGTGACCTCGTACTTCGTGTCCGAGCCCTCGATGACGGTCACGGAATCGCCGTTGAAATAGAAAGTCGTGTAACCGACGGGAACATCCTGGATCGAAGTGACGCTCCTGCCGTTTTCATCGGTCGCGGTGACGGTGATCCTTGCGACGCCGACTGCGCCGCGTACGCCGGTGACGGTCACGGTGCTGCCGCTGACCGCGACGGCCGCGATGCTCTCATCGGAGGAAACGGCGGTCACGGACGCACCGCGCATGCCGCTCGCGGAAACCTCAAGGATTGCGCCGGTATTGCCGACATTGGTCCTTGCGACCTTGAGCGCCGCAGCCTGCTGTTCGCCGGCCGCAAAGGAAAGGCCTGCCGGAAGCAGCGTCAGCGCCAGCAGCAGAGCCATTGCGATAGAAAGAAATCTCTTTTTCATTGTATTGTCCTTTCCGGTTATTTCTTCCGGCCGCGGCCGGACGCTTTCCGAGTGGGCGGCAAAGGCTTCTTTTCCACCCTGTCGGTTACTGCATAATATAATAGTGAAATGTTCTTAAATAATTCTTAAAGCCGGGCGTCGCTTTTTAAGATTTCTTCTTCTTTTTCCTCAGCCGCGGTCGCTTTTCGGCCTTCGGACCGCCGCTGAAACGGCCGAACCGCACTCTTCCGGCGTTTTTGAGCAAATATACCTTGCTTTTTTTCAAATCTGTGTTATACTTTCCCTCCGTAAAAACATGCGGCGGAAGGAAACCGATGGCAGTACCGAAAAAGAAACATAATATCAGCGATCTTTTCGTTAAGAAGGGCTTTATGCCGTACTCTGCGGCCGAAAGCACCGACGGGGAAAAGCAGCACGACGAGCACGACGAAGCCTATTATGAGGAGCTTCTCGAGTTCGCCGTCGCCCTTGCGAACCGTCTGCAGGCATGCGGCGCTGAGACCTACCGCGTTGAGGAAACTATCGTCCGCGTGATCGAAGCTTACGGCGTTGAAAAGGTCGACACCTTCGTCATCCCGAGCTCGATCATGGCGAGCCTTGAGACCAACGACGTCGTTTTGACGAAGATCCGCCGTCTCAAGAGCGGCGGCACGATGCTCGATGGCATCGAGCGTTATTCCGCGCTCTGCCGCAGGATCTGCATCGAAAAGCCGGATCTTAAAACGGCGCGGAAGCTTCTTGTCGAAACCGACCGCAGCATCCACGAATACGGGCCCGTCATCTACTACCTTGCCGCGTTCCTTATCGGTTTCGGCTTCGGCATTTTCTTCGGCGGAAAGCTTGCGGAAGCGTTCGCCTCTGGCGTCTGCGGCATCGCGACCGGCGCTTCGCTGCGCTTTATGGGCCGCTTCCGCGCAAACGCCTTCTTCACCTCCTTCGTCTGCAGCTTCATTCTCGCTTTCATCGCGAACGCGCTGACGGCTGTCGGCCTCTGCAAGAACGCGGATATCGCGACCATCGGCGCGATGATGATCCTCGTTCCCGGCTTCCTTTTCACAAACAGCCTGCGGGATGTCATCTACGGCGATACGCTGAGCGGCGTAAACCGCCTTGTGCAGGTCCTTATCATCGCCGTAGCGCTTGTTTTCGGAACGAGCGCCGCGGTCTCGCTCGCGAGGCAGCTCTTCCCCTCCATCATTTCGAATCTTGAGCCGCTCGTGCATCCGATCTGGCTGCAGTGCCTCGCCGGAATGATCGGTACGCTCGGCTTCGGACTGATGTTCAACATGCACGGCCACGGCATCCCTCTCGCGCTGTTCGGCTCGATAATCTCCTGGCTTGTATGCAGTCTTTCGATGGGCGTCGGCGTCAGCGAACCGATCAGCTATCTCTTCGCCGCCGCCGCTTCCGGCTTCTACGCGGAGATCATGGCAAGGATCCGCAAATTCCCCGCAACGAGCTATCTGCTCTGCGCTCTCGTTCCCCTTATCCCCGGCGCAGGCATCTACTACACGATGGACTTCATCCGCCGCGGCATGGGTCCCGCCGCCTATGATAAAGGCGTTGCGACCGCCGCGATCGCCGGCTCCGTCGCCGTCGGCGTACTGCTCGTTTCCACCGGCTTCCGCATGTGGGGCGTGTATAAAAAGCGGAGACTGAAAGCGCTGAATAAAAAATAAGAATTGCTTCTTCGACAATTCACTATCCCGAAAAACAAAAAAGCCGTCCGAACGGCGCATCCGCATAAGGAGAAACAGGTTTTCGGCATGGAATAACCGAAGTTAAAAGAAAATCCGGGGGTACCGCGTGTAACCCCGGATTTGTTTCACTATTGATGCCGAAAACCGCTGAGCGTCTCAAAAGAGGAGATTTTTGTTCCCGGCAAGGCGAAAAGCGC
>JAEEYN010000118.1 GCA_016288175.1 Bacillota bacterium
AAGCAGCGCATGGAGAAGGGCCTTTCCTTCCTCGAGTTCAACTACATGATCATGCAGTCCTACGATTTCTACTATCTCTTCAACGAAAAAGGCTGCAACCTCGAATTCGGCGGCGACGACCAGTGTTCGAATAGGCTCGGCTGCACGGAGCGCATCCGCCGCAAGCTCGGCAAGGACGCCCACGCGATGACGATCACGCTTTTGACGGACTCCCAGGGCAAGAAGATGGGCAAGACCGCGGGCAACGCCGTCTGGCTCGATCCGAACAAGACCTCGCCCTTCGAATTCTATCAATACTGGCGCAACGTCGGCGATGCGGACGTCATGAAGTGCATCCGCATGCTGACCTTCATCCCGCTCGAAACGATCGAAGAGATGGACGCCTGGCCGGATACCCGCATCAATGAAAAGAAGGAGATCCTTGCCTACGAGCTCACGAAGCTCGTCCACGGCGAGGAGGAGGCCGAAAAGGCGAAGACCGCGTCCCACGCGCTGTTCATGGGCGGCGGGGACGACAGCAACATGCCCACCGAGGAGATCGGCGAGGAAGCGCTGACCGACGGCGCGATCGGCATCATCGACCTGCTCGTCGCGGCGGGCCTTGCAGCAAGCAAGGGCGAAGCGCGCAGGCTCATCCAGCAGGGCGGCGTCACCGTTGACGGCGAAAAGGTCGAGGGCTTCGACAAGCTCATCACGAAGGAAGAGCTCGTTTCTTCCGTCAAGCTCCGCAAGGGCAAGAAGGTCTATAAAAAAGTTGTTCTGAAAAAGTAATAGCAAAAGCGCCGCCGCGTAAGGCGGCGTTTGCTTTAAAGGAGGCAGTATGCCGCTCATTATCATCCGAAACGATATAACGAAAATGAACGTGGACGCGATCGTCAACGCGGCCAACTCCTCGCTGCTTGGCGGCGGGGGAGTCGACGGCGCGATCCACCGCGCGGCGGGTCCGCGGCTGCTTGAGGAATGCCGCACCCTCGGCGGCTGTGAAACGGGCGAAGCGAAGCTCACCCGCGGCTACGATCTGCCCGCGAAATACGTTATCCATACCGTCGGCCCGATCTGGCGCGGCGGCAGGCACGGCGAAAGGGAAAAGCTCGCTTCCTGCTATAAAAACTCCCTTGCGCTCGCGAAGGAAGCGCATTGCGAAACCGTCGCTTTCCCGCTGATCTCCGCCGGCGTTTACGGCTATCCGAAGGCCGAAGCGCTGCGCGTCGCGGAGGAGACGATCGCCGCTTTCCTTGCCGAAAACGAGATGACGGTTTATATCATAATCTTCGACAGCGCGAGTTTTGCCGTCGGCCGCGAGCGGTTCAGGGAGATCAGCGAATACATCGACGACCGCTATGCCGAGGAATTCAGCGACACGGCGGGCATGATGCAGCAGCGCAGAAGGGAAGCGCTCGCCGCATCCCGCCCGGAGTATTTTGCCGGCAGCGCCGCGCCGAAGGACGCAATGCCCGGCCAGTCCCTTCCGAAAAAGAAAAAGAAGAGCCTCTTCAGCCGGAAGAAGGACGCCGCGAACATCGCGCCGGAGCCGCTGTCCGAAAAGCAGCCGTTCTCCGCGCAGGAGCCTTCCGCCGGGATCCGCCCGCAGGCCGCGCCGCATGTGTATTCCGAAGCCTGCGAGGACGCGATGAATGCGGAGGAAAGCGTCGCGTATGCGGACGGGGACTATGGCCATATCCGCCATCAGCTCGACGCGCTCCTTGACGAAAGCTTCAGCGAGATGCTGCTTCGAAAGATCGACGAAAGGGGCATGACGGACGCGGAATGCTATAAGAAGGCCAACATCGACCGCAAGCTCTTTTCGAAGATCCGCTCGGACAGGCTGTATAAACCGAGCAAGCCGACCGTCCTCGCCTTCGCGATCGCGCTCGAACTGAGCCTTCCGGAAACGCGGAATATGCTGATGAAAGCGGGTTTTGCGCTTTCGCATTCCAATAAATTCGATATCATCGTCGAATACTTCATCGAGCGCCGCAACTACAATATTTTCGAAATCAACGAAGCGCTGTTCGCTTTCGACCAGGCGCTGCTGGGGGCTTAAAATGCAAATAATTCCTTACGAAAACTACAATGAAGCTGAGATCCTTGCGCTCTACGGAGCGGTGGGCTGGGTCGCCTATACGAGGGATCCCGATTCGCTGCGGGCGGGTTTTGGGAACTCGCTTCTGACCCTCGCGACATACGAGGACGAAAAGCTGATCGGCATCATCCGGACCGTCGGCGACGGAGCGACGATCGTCTATATCCAGGATATCATCGTCCATCCGGAGCATCAGGGCCGGGGCGTCGGCTCAGCGCTGATCGCGGAGATACTGGAGCGATTCCGGTCCGTCCGCCAGATCGTGCTTTTGACGGACGATACCGAAAAGACCGTTTCGTTCTATCGAAAAATCGGCCTGAAACCGGCCGGGGATTACGGCTGCAGAGCGTTCATGAAGTAAAAAGCAAATCAAAAAGCCGGGAGGAGCGATCCTGCCGGCTTTTTTTAGTCTGATTTTATTCTTCGGGAAAGGGAAGAATGTTGAGCTGAACGATATAGCAGACGTTCACTCCGTCGGTGAAGAAAACGTTGTAAAGACCTTTGCCGAGATCCTCATGCACATAGAACTCGACCATATAGCCGTTATCATCCGTGTCGGGGATCGCCTCGCCCGCATAGATGGAGTAGGAAAGCCCTTCGGATGCCGCGTCAAGCTGCGCCGCGGTCATCTTCGAATAATCCGCGTTCGGATCGTTGGGAAGAACGAAGATCATGGTCGGGCTGTTGTTTTCGATGTCGCCGTAGACTGCGATCCATTCACTGAGATAGTATTCGCTGTAAAGCCCGGAAGTCTTGTAGCCGCTCTTGGCGAGCTCGTCGATCCCGGGGTAATCGTGGTGACCGCTGCCGGTGGTGAAGATCAGACCGTTGATCTTCAGCTTGCCGGTGTCCTTTGCGGGCTGAAGCACGCCGAGCTTGCTTCCGTCGAGAACGAAAACACTCGATTCGGTGTTCCCGGATCCGTTATTGCCGGAAGGATCTCCGTTTTCGGAATTGTTGCTGCCGGAATTGCTGTTGCCGGAATTGCTGCCGCTGTCCTCCGGCTTTTTGCCGCAGGCTGTGATCGCAAGGAGCATCAGCACCGCAAGCAGTATCGCTGTGATTTTCTTCATTTCATTCCTCCGTTCCGACCGGCGCGAAGCCGATTCTTTCAGTTTTTTTGATGTAAACAGTTTATCACAGCATGCGGGATATTGCAATACGCAAACGGGATACCGGCAAAATTCGCGGTTTGATGAAAGTTTTCAAATGTCGCCTGCGAAGCGACCAGGCCCGTTTCATCCTCAACTATAATGAGCACGTAAACCGAGGACGGGAAAAAACGGGACCCGCCCGAACAAAAAAAGAAAACGGAGGACACAACAATGAAAAAGAACCTTACAGAGATCGTATTCATCCTTGACCGCAGCGGCTCCATGAGCGGCCTCGAAGCGGACACCATCGGAGGGTTCAACTCCATGATGGAGAAGCAGAGGAAGCAGGAGGGCGAGGCGCTCGTCTCAGCCGTGCTCTTCGACAACGACAGCGAAGTGCTCTACGACCGCGT
>JAEEYN010000119.1 GCA_016288175.1 Bacillota bacterium
GGACTACCGCGTTCAGCGCGAAGCGGGCGTCGCGGGAGCGGATGTGCTCATCGCGGCGACAGCGCATGACGAAGTCAACATGCTCTGCTGCCTGATCGGCCATAAGCTCGGCGCGAAGCGCGCCATCGCCCGCGTGCGCGACCCGGAATACACCGCTCAGCTCGATTTTCTCAAGGAGGAGCTCGGCCTTTCGATGGCGATCAACCCCGAGCTTGCCGCCTCGGAAGAAATCGAGAGGCTCCTCAGGATCCCGAGCGCGCTGAATGTTGAGTTTTTCGCCCGCGGAAGAGTGGAGCTCGTTGAAGTGCGCCTCAACGCCGACAATCCGCTCATCGGGCATCAGCTCGTTGAGATAAACAGAAAATTCCAGTTCAAGGTCCTCGTCTGCGCCATTCAGCGCGGGGAAAACATCATCATCCCTAAGGGCGATTTCGTCCTTGAAGCGGGGGATAAGCTGCATGTCAGCGCCGCACCGGAGGAGATGGCCCGTTTCCTGCGCACAGCGTACCCCGAAAAGCGCAAAAGGGTCCGTACCGTAATGATCAGCGGCGGCAGCAGGATCGCCTACTACCTCGCCCGCTCCCTCGATAAAGTCGGCGTGCAGGTGAAGATAATCGAAAGCAATCCCCAGAGGGCGACCTTTTTGAGCGAGGAACTGCCCCATGCCCTCGTCATGCTCGGCGACAGCACCGACCATGAGCTGCTCGTTGAGGAAGGCGTCGAAACCGTGGACGCGTTCATCGCCCTGACGGGCATGGACGAAAACAACATCATCAGCGGTCTTTTCGCGAAATGGAAGGGCGCGAGGAGCGTTATCGTGAAGGTCAACAACGAAAACCTCATCGGCGTGCTCCCCGATTCCTCCCTCGACAGCATCATCTCGCCGAAGCAGCTTACCGCGAACAAGATCCTGACCTTCGTTCGCGCAATGAGCTGCAGCCCGGAGGAGAGCAATGTCGAAACCGTTCACGAGCTTGTCAGCGGCCGCATCGAGGCCCTCGAATTCCTCGCGAAGGGCAGCCACCCAATGTACGGAATTCCCCTTAAGGATCTCAACCGGTTCCTGCATAAGGATCTACTGATCGCCTGCATCGTCCGCCACGGGAAAACGATCATCCCCGGCGGCAGCGACGCGATCCTTTCGGGCGACCGCGTTATCATCGTCACAAAGCACAAAATGTTCAACGACCTTGCCGATATCCTTACCGGCAGCATCGCATAAAAAGCGGAGGCAGGCCTTTGAATTACCGCATGGTCTTCAATATGCTGGGCAAGATAGTGCTCAGCGCGGCGGCGCTCATGCTGCTGCCGGTCATAATCTCCGCCTGCTCGGGCGCGAGTGATCTTTCCGCGCTCCTTCTTTCCGCGCTCATAACCGCCGGCATCGGCGGACTGCTGCTGCTCATTAAGCCGAAATCGAACGCGATCTACGCCAAGGAAGGCTTCGTGATCGTTGCCCTTTCCTGGCTTGCGATGTCCCTTCTCGGCGCGCTGCCCTTCCTTCTCGGCGGGATCTTCCCGAGCTATCTCGACTGCGTTTTCGAAACAGCTTCGGGCTTCACGACGACGGGCGCGACGGTCTGCACCGCCATTTCCGCGATCCCCCACGGCATCGGCTTCTGGCGCTGTCTCATAATCTTCGTCGGCGGCATGGGCGTTCTCGTCTTTGTCATGGCCGTCATGCCCCTTTCGAAGGAGCGTTCGATGCACATCATGCGCGCAGAGGTCCCCGGTCCGAGCGTCGGCAAGCTTGTCGCGAAGGCGAAAAACACCGCGCTGATCCTTTACGCGATCTATTTCTGCCTCATGGTCATCGAGGCGATCTTCCTGCTCTTCGGAGGGATGAGCGCCTATGAAGCGTTCACCACGGCGATGTCCACCGCCGGCACCGGCGGCTTCATGGTCCTCGACGAAGGCATGATCGGCCTTTCGCCGTATCTTCAGACCGTCGCGACGGTGTTCATGCTGATCTTCGCCGTCAACTTCAACCTATATTTCTACATTATTCTCCGCAAGCTCGGCGTCGTCGTCAAAAACGAGGAGCTGCACTGGTTCCTGGGCATCTTCGTCATCTGCATCACGCTCATAACCTTCAACATCCGCCATCTTTACGGCAGCCTCGGCGAAGCGCTCCACCACGCGGCGTTCAACGGCGCGTCGATCTACAGCACGACGGGCTTCGCTTCCTTCGATTTCGATAAATGGCCGACGCTTTCGAAGTGCATCCTTCTTCTGATGATGCTCCTCGGCGGCTGCGCCGGCTCCACCGCGGGCGGCATCAAGACCTCCCGCTTCATCATCCTCGTCAAAAACGGCTGGAATGAGCTGCGCCGCCTCGCGCACCCGAAATACGTCCACGCCCTGCGTCTCGACAACAAGCCCGTTCCCGAAACGGTCGTGCGCTCCGTGCTCGTCTATTTCTCCGTCATCATCGCGCTCGTCTTTGCCTCCGTGCTGCTCGTTTCCTTTGACGGCTACAGCTTCGAAGCGACGGTCTCCTCCGTCTTTGCCTGCATTTTCAACGTCGGTCCCGGCTTCTCCGCCGTCGGTCCCGTTGAGAATTACGCCCATTTCTCCGATTTCAGCAAGATCGTGCTGACCCTCGATATGCTGATCGGCCGCCTCGAGATCTGGCCGATGCTGCTGCTCTTCTCCCCCTCCACCTGGAGAAAGCGCTCGATGTACCGATAATCAAGCCCCCTCCGGCCATTGCCGGGAATCAACGAAAAAACGAAAAGAGGTCCCCGAAATGAAAGTTCTGATCGTCGCAAGCGAATGCGTTCCCTTCATCAAGACCGGCGGTCTTGCAGACGTCGTCGGCGCGCTGCCCGCCGCAGAAAAGAAGCTCGGCGCGGAAGTCGCGGTCATGATCCCGAAATACAGCCGGATCGCCGAGGAATACCGTTTCCATATGACCCACGTCATCGATTTTTACATCGACCTCGGCTGGCGCAGGCAGTTTGTGGGCGTCGATATGCTCGAAAAGGACGGCATACGCTATTATTTCCTCGACAACGAGTATTATTTCAAGCAGAATTACGTTTATACCGACGGCGATTTCGAAACGGAACGCTTCTGCTGGTTCGCGAAGGCCGTGCTCGAATCGATCCTCCGCATCGGCTTCGAACCGGATGTTCTCCACCTCAACGACTGGCAGACAGGCCTTATCGCGATGCTCCTCAATGAGCAGTACCGCCACCACAACGCCCTTCGGGATGTCAGGACCGTTTTCACGATCCACAATCTCCGCTATCAGGGCCTCATGAGCCCGCTGTTCGCCAACGACCTTCTCTCCCTCGGGCAGTACGCGCTTTCGAAGATCGAATACTATTGCTTCGCCAACGCCATGAAGGCCGGCATCATCTACGCCGACGCCGTTTCGACAGTCAGCCCCTCCTACGCGAACGAGATCCGGACCGCGAAATACGGCGAAACGCTGGACGGCCTGCTCTCCTCCCGCGGGGACGGCATCACGGGCATTCTGAACGGCATCGACCGCAAGAGCTATAATCCCTGGACTGACAAAGCGCTTTCCTGCCGCTATTCGAAAAATTCCCTTGCGGGCAAAGCGAAATGCAAGGCGGCGATGCAGTCCGATCTCGGTCTGCGCGTCGATCCGGACGCGCCGGTTGCTTCCGTGATCTCCCGCCTCACGAACCAGAAGGGTCTCGACCTTGTGGATCAGGTCCTCCCCGGCCTTCTCGACCTCGGGATGCAGGTCGTGATCCTCGGCATGGGCGACGCGTGGCTCGAAAACCGCTTCGGCTCGCTCGCGAATTCCGATTACGGCCGCGGCCGCGTCGCCTTCCGCTGCGAGATGAACGACGCGCTGGCAAGGCGCATCTACGCGGGCTCCGATATGTTCCTGATGCCCTCCGCCTTCGAGCCTTGCGGGCTTTCGCAGATGATCGCCCTGCGCTACGGCACGATCCCCGTCGTTCGCGAAACTGGCGGTCTTGCGGATTCCGTCATCCCCTACAACAAATTCACCGATGAGGGCAACGGTTTCTCCTTCCGCAATTATTCGGCGAACGAACTGTATAACGCCTGCCGCGACGCCGTTGAGCTCTTCAGAAACGACCGCGCCTGCTGGCAGAGGATGGTCGTCCGCGCGATGGAAACCAACCTCGGCTGGAACGAAAGCGCGAAGCAGTACCTCGCGATGTATTCGAGGATCTCGGGGAAATAAATCCGAATCAGCAAGCAAAAAGCCGTCAGCGGCGTACCCTTATCAGGGTGCGGCTGACGGCTTTTTTATCAGTATCCCGTCGTTATCTCATGCACCTCTCCGTCGTCGGTGAGCTTTATAGCTTCACCCGCGCCTCCGCGCACGGCACGGACGCGGTAGAGCGTCCGCCCGTTTTCGCCGAAGCGGTATTCGAATGAAAACTCATCAAGCGTTGTGCAGGGGCGGATCTCCAATGTGTCGCCGTGCTTTCCGAGACCGAGGATATGCTCTACCGCCGCGCGGTACAGCCAGCCCGCCGCGCCGGTATAGAGGCTCCAACCGCCTCGTCCGACGAGACGGCCGATGGAATACACGTCGCCGCAGACGGCGTAGGGCTCGGTCTTATAGGTCCCGATGCCCGCTTCGTCCGAATGCGAAAGCGGGTTCAGTTCATCGAAAAGCCGTTCCGCCGTTTCCGCAAGACCCAGTTTGCAGGCGGCGATCACGCACCACGCCGCGGCATGGGTGTACTGCCCGCCATTTTCGCGCACACCGGGGAGATAGCCCTCGATATAGCCGACGCTGCGGCCTGCCCCGCCGAAAGGCGGCGCGAGCAGCTTCACGAGCGCGTGCTCCCCGTCCTCAAGCACGGCAAGCGTGTTTTCGAAAGCCTCCCTGCCGTGCTCCGCGCCGGAAAAGACCGCGAAACAGGCCGTGACGCAGTCGAAAACATTGAGCTTGCTGCCGTCTCCGTAGAACGCGCGGGTGTATTTTTCGCCATCCCAACAGTTTCTTTCGATGTTTTCGCGCATGACTGCGGCCTTCTGCACCAATTCCTCGGCAATCTCCGCTTTTCGCATTTCGCGCAGAAACTTCGCCAAACCCTCCGCCGCCATGACCGCGAGGAACGCCGTGACCGTGCTTTCGCCGCCGCCATCGCCGACCGCATCCATGCCGTCGTTCCAGTCGCCGCTGCCCATCAGCGGCAGTCCGTGTGCGCCGATGTCCCGAAACGGCAGTTCCGCCGCGCGCAGGCAGTGCCCGAGGAAGCTTTCGCTCCCTTCTTCCGGGAAAAAGTCATAAAGGTCGCGCCGCCCCGGCGGTATCGGTCGGCTTTCGAGAAATGGGACCTCCTCCGAAAGGAGTGAAAGATCGCCCGTGACGCGCAGGTATTCGCAGGCAATGAGCGGCAGGAAAAGGCGGTCGTCGCCGATGCGCGTACGGACGCCCCGCCCATCCTCATGCCACCAGTGCAGAACATCCCCCTCAGGGAACTGCTTTGCCGCGCAGACGAGAAGCTGCCGCTTCGCGCGGGCGGGATCCGTCATCAGCAACGCCGAAACATCCTGAAGCTGATCGCGGAAGCCCGTCGCGCCGCCGCTCTGATAGAATCCCGTGCGGGTCATGAGCCTCGCCTGATAAAGCTGGCAGAGCAGCGGTCCGTTCAAAAGCGTGTCGAAGCGCGGTCTGCCCGTTCGGAAAACAAGGCTTTCGAGTTTTTCCCGGCGAAACGCCCGTGCGCTTCGCATCGCTCCGCGGTAATCCGCCGAGGCAATGATCTTTTCGGCCTCATCCTCCGCCGCGCAGCCGAGCAGAAGCACCGCATCCGCCTTTTTTCCCGGCGGAACAGCGAGCGGCGTCCACACGCAGGGCGAAGTCAGTTCCCCCTCTTCGGCGGTGAGCAGCCTTTCGCCCGGCGCCGCGGCAATGAACGCCTCTTCGCCCTTTTCCCAAAGGATGTCCCTGATGAATACGGCGTTTTCCGCCGCTCGGCAGCGCTTTGTTTCGCGCCGCAGGTATTCCCCGAGAATGGGATCGATCCGAAGCTCGAAAGCGAGCTCCTTCTTTGTTTTTCCGGTGTTTTCGGCTTCGAGCCGATAATATTTGAGCGGCAGTTCCGCGTCGACGGTCTCCGTGAGCGAAACGCGCAGCTCCGCCGTTTTGAAGGAAAAACGCGTGTACCCGCAGCCGTGCGCGCATTCGTATGCCCCGTTTTCGGGCGGAAGCGCGATCCTCTCCCCGCTCCCGGCGTCGGTCAGCGCGAGCCTTTCGCCGCGGCCGTCGCGAAGCGCGTCGTTCGTCCAGGGCGTGAGGCGGGCGAGCCGCGCATTCCCCGCGAAGGTATAGCCCCCGCCGGATTCGGTAACGAGCGTTCCGATGCGCCTGCCGCCGATCGCGTTCGACCAGGGCAGCGGCGTTTTCCTTCCGGCAGGGAGGATGATCCGGTATTCCCCTCTCTGCGCGTCGAAACCGCCGAAGCCGTTGAAGAATTCCGGCTTTTCGCCCTCCTCCGGCGGGAAGGTCTTCATTTCCTCCGTTTTGCGGTTCGTTTTTTCGTCTTTTCTGCGCTTCGCATCCTCCGTCAGCGCCGCGAACGGCGCGGCGGGATCGAGACGCACGAGCGCACAGCCGAGGATCAGTTCGCGCTCGCTCCTTTCTGCTTCGAATCCGTGGACAAGCCGCGCGAAAGCCTTCCCGGAAACGATGCCCTCGAGCGCGGCGCGAAGGGGTTCGCCGTAGCGGTTCTCATAGCCGCCGATGATGACGAGCTGCGTCTTCTGCCCCGCCGAAACGATCCAATCGAGCGCGCGGACGATCAGCGCCGCGCCTGCAAGCTCCTCCGCGAAATTAACTTCGGCGGCAACGGTCGGAAGATCCGGCGAGATCCCGAAGCGCCACAGCCCGCCTTTCCCCGCGGAAGCCTGGCCTCTTTCCCGCGGACCCCGCGCTTTGTTTCCCGCCGGGGTGCCTGTCAGCAAGCGGTACGCGAGCAGCGAAGCGAGGGCAAATTCCCGCCGCGCGACGCCGGCCTCCCGAAAGCGCTGCACCGCCCTTGCACGGGCGACGGGTTCAATGCCCGAACCCGCGAGGCGCGGCAGCTGGTTTTTAACGGCCGTCAGCGCTTCCTCCCGGCTTCCTGCGATCCCGCAGAGGAGGCGTACCCTCGCGGACTCCCCCGGCGCGAGCCGCAGTTCGGTCACGGCGGAATAATAGGGCTCGACCGGCTGTTCCGTCGGCAGTTCACCCGCGGAATTCTCCGCCGCTCTTTTATCAAGGCAGGCGAGGATGTCCCCGCCGCGGCCCGGGCGTACGAGTCCGTCGCAGCAGAGCTCCGTCCCGCCCGGCGCGATGAAGTGGAAGAACGCCGTTTTTTCCGCGCGTCCGGGTCTTTTTCTTGCCGTGAACAGCAGCGTTTCGCCGACTTTTTCCGAATCGACGGTCACCCGTACGAAGGCGGGGTGAGCCCTGTCCTCCGCCTCCGGCGCGAGAGCGATCTCCGCAAAGGCGCCGACGGTGCAGACCTCCTCCGACCTTCCGCAGTTGACGAGTTCGAGCGTTCGCAGTTCGCAGTTCAAGCCGGGCAGGATCACGCCGAGAGAAGCTTCGAGCGGGCCGATCCGCTCGCGGAAGCTCAGTTTATGCATCTGTGCGGTCATCTCCCCGCCGATCTTTCGGCGGGTCCTTCCGACAGCGACGGCGAATTCGATCCCGCTTTCGGCAAAGCTGTCCCGCCTGTACCGCGTCAGAAGGATATCCCCGCTGCGCGAAACGCCCCTGCCGTCCGCCGTCATGAAAACCGAATACTCCCTTTCCGAGATCACGCCGCAGAGCATTTCGCCCTCTTCGGCAGCAACCGGAGGCAGGTTTCGCCGCGCGGCCGGGCGGCGCAGGGAGGGGTGGAAGGCGCCGACGCGGATCGGATCCGCCGGCATATTCTCGAAAAGAAGCTGCTCGTTCGCCGCTGTGTTCGGGAGCTCCATAAACCTCCGGCGGAACGCACCGTCCGTCAGAAGATTCGCGACCGAGCAAAGGATCATGCCCTGGTGATGCGCCATGAAGCTTCCGACAACGCGCGCCCCCTCGCCGCCGACGCGGCTCTTTGTTCGGTCGAGCGCTTCGAAAAAGCCGTATTCTCCGAACATTCCGAGCTCCGCGAGCTTTCGAAGGTTCCGGACAGCGAGCTTCGGCTCCACCGCAAGCGCGAGGGCGGAGGCATACGGCGCGATCACATCCTGCTTTTCGCTTTCCCTCGAGAGGGCAAGCGCGGGCGTTCCGAAGGCGCGGTACTGATAACGCAGCTGTTCATCGAAGGCGTAATATCCCGATTCCGAAACGCCCCAGACCTCCCCGCGCGAGGCGAGGATCTGCGTCAGGACAGCGCTCCTTGAAACCTCCTTTTGAAGGCTGCCCTCCGCCGTATCGAAAAAGATCAGCGGCATCAGGTATTCGAAGGCCGTCCCGCTCCAGCTTTTCAGGCAGCGTCCGCCCGGAACGTCGCAGGCGAGCCTTCCGAGAGTAAACCAGTGGCGGGCGCCGACCCTTTCCCAGGCGACGGAAACGAAGCTCAGTATCCGCGCTTCGGAGGCCCAAAGGTCGTAATGCGCCGGCGTCAGCTTCCCGTTTTCGTAATCGAGACCGATATAAAAAAGCCGTTTCGGCGCGTCGTAGAGCGCGGCGAGGTCCATGCCCTCCGCAACGGCGTTCATCCGGCGGGCGAGTTCTTCCTTAAATTCCGGGCCGAATCTTCCGAGCTCTTCCGCCTCGATCCCGGAGACCGCGGCCGCCGCCGTCACA
The DNA here is from genome assembly GCA_016288175.1 of Bacillota bacterium. Taxonomy (GTDB): domain Bacteria; phylum Bacillota; class Clostridia; order Christensenellales; family CAG-138; genus PeH17. The sequence goes on from JAEEYN010000119.1 coordinate 8,744, forward strand.
AGACAGCAAAAGAGGTTCCCGCAGTCCACCGAAGAAACGAAGCGCGGCTTCGGAAGCGAAAGATCCGCCGTGCTGTACCAGTTGAAGGGCAGCCCGCGCCATTTTTCAAGCCTTTCGATGGTCGAAACCGTTCGGTCGAGGCGCAGCAGCAGCCCGTCGGCATCGATGAAGCCGAGATCCTTCGCGCAGACCGCAGCGGCGAGGGCCATGCCGATATTCGTCGGCGAGGTCAGCGGCGCAATTCCCCGCAGCGGCTCCTGCTGGAAATTATCCGGCGGCAGAAAGTGCGTCTTTTCAGTGCAGTTTTCCTCAAAAAAGCGCCATGTCCTCTCCGCCGCGGCGAGCAGTAGCTCCTTCTCCTCCCCGTTCGGGGAATAGGGCTTTTTCCTTCCGTCAAGCCGCATCACCGTAAGCGGCGCCGCGAAGAAAAGCGCCGCGAGAACAAGCGCGGAAACGAGCAGCGGCTCGGGCGACGCAAGACGGAATACAGCCGACGCCGCAAGCGAAAGCCCCGCTGCCGGGCAGGGCCAGAGCTTCAGATACTCCGCCTTTCCCTTCTTTTCGCCGTCCGCCGCTGTGCGCCATTCGAGCATCTTTTTATGCGAAACCGTCATCCGCCAGAGCGCCCGAACGATCGCGTCGGCGTCCTTGAGCGCGGCGAAGGGCAGGACCGCAAGCTCCGTCAGCTTCCTTCGAAGCATGATCACCCGCGGGCGGGCGGCAACGCGCTTCCCCGTGAGAATGCGCGGAAGGTCCGCGATGAATCCCGCCGCAGGTTCGATGAAAAAGCAGACAAGCGCCGCGACAAACGCCGCGCCGAAGCCGAAAACGACGGAATTCGTCAGCGCGAGGTACGCCGCGCCGGGAACGAGCCCGCCGAAAACGTTCATCAGCATCTTCCGCCGCGAAACGGGGTCGACGGCGCGCCGTTTTTTACCGAAAACATAGCCGAGCAGCTGTGTATCGCCCCTCAGCCAGCGATGGCGGCGGCCCTGATAGCCGAGGTATGATGAAGGCTCGCCGTCATAGAGCACGGTCGAGCCCGCAAACGCCGCTCCTGCGAGGCTGCCTTCGAGCAGGTCGTGGCTGAGAACTGTGTTCTCTTCGATCAGCCCCGACGACGCGCGCCGGAAGCCCTCGATATCAATGATGCCCTTCCCTCCGAAACTTCCGCTGCCGAAGAGGTCGAAGTAAAAATCGGAAACCTCCGAAGAATAGGCGCTCATGCCGCTCTCACCGCTTATCAGCATCGCAAAGCGGCTTTTCGCGGCGGAGCGGGAGGTCGAAGCCATCCTCGGAACAATGATATTATAGCCCGAGTAAGGTTTTTTCGCATTCTCCACGCGATAAACCGGGCGGTTCAGCGGATGCGCCGCCGCGCCGATGAGCCTCGCGAGCGCGCCGTTCGGCATCACGGTATCGGCGTCCAGCACGGCAAGATAGCGGAATTTCCCGGCGGCCTCCGGCGCAAGGCAGCAAAAATCCCCGCGGTCGCCCTCCGCTATGTACGCCATGAGATCCTCCACCGCGCCGCGCTTCCTTTCGCGCCCCATATAGAGCCCGTCCGCCTTATTGAACCGCCTCGCCCGATGGAAATAATGAAATCTTGCACCGTTTTCCGAAGGGCAGCGTTCGTTGAGCGCCGCGATGAGCGCTTTCGCCTTTTCGACAAGCTCCGTCTCACCCTCCCTTTCCGGGGTTTCGGAATCCGGAAAATCGCCGAGCACGCAGTATTCCGCCCGCTCGAGCCTGTTGGCGAGATAATGCCGCTCGAGCGTTTTGACAGCCTCGGCGAGCGCTTTTTCGCCGCTTATAAGCACCGGCACAGCGACGAGCGTTCGGCAGTCATCGCCGCGGACATACGGCGGCGCGAGTCTCGGCAGGAGCCGCGGCTTTTTGATGCGGGTCGCGATGCGTATGAGCAGGGTCTCCGCCGCGGCATAGGCCGGGAAGAAGCTCAGCAGGGCAGCGAAGATGTTTTCGTCAATAAGCCCCGCCGCAAGCGAAACGCCCGCGGCAAAAGCGAGCTTTGCGGCGTAGAATCCCGCAAGAACGGCTTTATTGCGCTTTTCCGCATCGGCAGCACGGGCTTTTTCCGGCCGCAGCGCCGCCTGAAGCTCCGCCGCGCCTTCGGCGATCAGGTAATATCCGGCATGCGTTCTTCGGCTTTCGGCGTTTTTCCCGCCTTCCCCCGCCTTTTCCGCGAGCGAGAGCGAGCAGCGTATCACCGCAGCCGCCGAAACGCCGCAGCGTCTTCCCATCCGCGCCGCGGCTTCAAGATAGCCGTCGATGCTCTCCGCGTCCATTTGGCGGCATACAGCGTCCTCCGCGAGCAGTCTTCGCGCGGGGTCGGCCGCTTCGACGGTCTCCGCGAAATCCGCCGTTTGAACGCATTCGAGGCCGGCGAGCAGTCTTTCGAGCTCCGCCGCCGCATCACGCCCCGGTTTTTTGAGCAGCGCCGCCGCTTTTTGCAGAAGCGCGATGCGCAGCGCCGAAGGAAAAAGCCTGATCTCCGCCGTCGAGAGGGGGTTCCTCTGCTGGTATTCCTCGATGAACGCCGCCGCGCGCCCCGCCGTGACCTCCGGGCAGAGTTCCGCAAAAGAATCGGCAAGCGCCGAGACCCTCAGCCTTGCGCTCCGCAGCCCCGCCGCCATCGCGGGCAGCTTCTCCCCCCGCGCGCACAGGCCCTTTTCCGGCAGGAGCGCGATCTGTTTTTCGATCCTGTAAAAATCCGCGGCGAGGAGCTCGTCGAAAACGGAGGCGCAGTCCCTCTCAGCTCGCCGTATTGCCGCCCGTCCCCCTCCAAGCAGCGAGCGGACGGTCGCTTCCATCCGCCGTTTTTCACGCTGTAAAGCAAAAAACCCGCGCCTTCCGCGGGTGATCGGCAGTTCGCCGGCCTCGCGCGCCGCGGTGAAGAGCGCTTTTGTGATATCCCTCATCCGTGCGGTCTCCCTTCATCTTCTCTTTTCGATGATCTCTATCAACTGCGAAATAAAATCCGCGATGATCGGCAGGTTTGTCGTTGCCGCGAGGCGAAGAAGATACACGGCGACGGCGCCGAGCACCGTGAAGCCGATCGCCATGCCCGCCCCGCGCAGGATCCCGAGGCGGAACGCGCGGCGGAGCATTCGCTTTTCGTCGCCGACATATTCGACATATTCAAAGAACCTTGCTCTTTCGAGCTTCGCCGTAACGCCCGAAAGCGTTTTTTCAAGCCGTTCCAGCTTCCGGAAGCAATTCGCCTTATCGCGGCATTTTCTGCGGTTTCCCATGGATTCAGTTTTTGCGGGAGAACAAAGGTTTATCCGAAAAACGCAATAAAAAAGAACGCCTTCCTTTCGGAAAGCGTCCTTTTCGGTTGTCATTTGTATTTTATCTGAAGATCCTGTAGGAGCAGATAAAGTGACTCTGGAACCAGCTGCCCTGCCTGTAATACTGCCTTTCGACGACCTTGCCCTTCGAGCTCGAGGCGTCGATCATCATGCCGTTGCCGCTGCAGATGCCGACATGGCCGTAGTAAACGATAACGTCGCCCTTCTTGATGTTGTTGAAGTTCGTGTTGCGCTGATA
>JAEEYN010000120.1 GCA_016288175.1 Bacillota bacterium
CGTACGCCGGAAAACTCACGTACGCCGCAGCAAAATACGGCTTTGGCGAAGGTGATGTCCTCGACCTCGCTCTGCGCGATCCGGACGGTTCCTCCCCTGCGCTGCGACATCTTGAGGCGTACACAAAACGCTGCGCGGAAAACGGTTTTTCCGCCGAAAAAACGCTTGAAATGCTCGAACCCTGCCTGGCAGCCGGAGCCGTCGTCATCTCTCGCGAGATCGGCAGCGGCATCGTTCCCATGGACGAAACCGAGCGGCGCTGGCGTGAACTGCACGGGCAGGTGCTTTCCGCCCTTGCGAAGCGTGCGGAGCGCGTGACAAGGCTCTTCTGCGGCATACCGGAGGTTTTGAAATGAAGCTGACTCTTATCCGCCACGGCGTGACGGAAGGCAACATGAAAAAGCTGTATTACGGCAGTACCGATCTGCCGCTGCTTCCCTGCAGCGTGATGAAGCTTCATCAAATGGCGGAAGGCGGCGGTTATCCGTCCGCACCGCATTACTACACGAGCGGGATGCTCCGCACCGAGCAGACCTTCACCGCGCTTTACGGCGACATCCCCCACGGCGTGCTCCGCGACATGCGCGAGATCGATTTCGGGGATTTCGAGATGAAGACCTATCAGGAGCTCTGCAATACCGACGCTTACCAGAAATGGATCACGGGCGACATCGAAGCGAATGTCTGCCCGAACGGCGAAAGCGGGGATCAGGTCACCCGCCGTGCGCTGCGCGCGCTCGCTCCGCTCATAGGCGCAAGCGAGGACGCCGTCGTCATCACCCACGGCGGTGTTATCGGCGGACTTATGCAGCATTGGTTCCTCGCCGTCAACGGAAGATATTCCTTCACCCCGGAGCCCGGGACCGGCTTCACCGTTGAGTTCATCGACAAACGCCCCGTCCACGTTGTTTCGGTGCCGTTCGGAAAACCCATTATTTAAAAGAAAAACCCCGGAGGATCGGTCCCCGGGGATTTTTTTGCTTTTTATTCGGTTCAGTCTTCGATCTCCCAGGTGAATGCCGCAGAATCTGATGACGATACGTCCTCGGGGGCCATGCTTGCGCCGAACGCGCGGGCTTTCGGAAGCGCGTTTTCGCAGACCTCGTCCGCCATGGCGTAAGAGGTGCGGGAGGTGATATTGACCTCTCCCCAGTTGTAATCGATATTGACGAGCCGACCGAGCTTCACGCCCGAAGCTTGAGTCAGCAGTTCCGCCTTCATGCGGGCGTTCTCCGCCGCGCTGCGGAGGAGCTGTTCCTTGATGCCGGTGGGATCCTTGACGGTAAAGCTGATGTAGAGATGCGGCTTTGCGTCGCAGGAAGCGATCGCGGAAAGCGTCTGTGCAAGCCGTTCCGTGGAAAAATCGAACGCGAGCTTCAGGCTGTGGTTGACGATATAGCCGTCGAAAACGTTGTGATATATGCCCTTATCGTCGTGATAACCGGTATAGCTTGTGTTCACATTGAAATTGACCGTCTTCAGCGCGTCCTCCTCATAGCCGATATCCGTCAGCGCTGCATTCAGCCGGCCGATCTTTTCGTCGGCAAGAAAAACGGCCTTTTCGTAATCCATATCCTTCGCTTCGAGATCGAGCGAAACGATGACCTGATCCGGCTTTGTCTTTGCGGTTCCGACGCCGCGCACTGTGATCGTTCTGTTCATACTCCGTTCTCCTTTCGAGGTTTGTTTTCGGGATGATTATACCACATCCCCTCCGGAATTTACAGTCCCGGCGAAAAAACGAGGGCCGGCACTGCCGACCCTTTTCGTTTTTTACCGGCCTATGCGAACACCGGTTCATTCAGCGTTTGTTCCGTTTTTTACTTCATTGGCATCCTCCTCTCCTTCAGTGCCGTTTTCGGCGTTCTCCCGGTTATCGGTCCCGTTTTTTTGCTTTTTCCTGTTCAGCAGCGTCATGATGAGCACCGTGACGCCGCTTCCGATGATGAGGCCCGCGCCTCCCGCGATCAGCGCGACGGCGCATTTGCCGAGGCCCCTGCTGTGTTCGTTTTCCTCCGCGCCGCTGTCATTCTCTCCGTTTTCGGCGCTGCCGCCGGGGAGGGTGCTTCCGTTCATTTCGCCGTGCTTTCCGCCTTTCCTGCTGCCGAGCGTTTCGCCGTTTCCGCCTTCCTGCGTCTGCAGCTGAAGGCCGCCCTCGCCCGTTCCGTTCGGGTTTTCCGGGCGCTGCATGCCTTCCGTGCCTTCACCGCCCTGCGGGGGCTCGCCGGGCATTCCCTGCGGAGGTTCGCCGTTCATTCCCTGCGGCGGTTCACCGGGGCTTTCGCCGTTTTCCGCGCCGTTCTGTTCGCTTCCGTCAGCCGGTTCGCCGTTTTCGAAGCTCAGAGTGAGCGTCTGCATTTCCTCCTGCGTCTGTTCGGCGGCTTCCGCCTTTGCCGCGAAGACCCCGTTCACTGCGGGGAGCGCCGTCAGCATCAGCGCGAGCACCGCTGCCATGATCATAGCTGCCGTTCTTTTTTTCATAAATTATTATCCTCCTATGCTTTCCGCGGCTGAAAGCGCCGCTTTTTTTGTTTCGGTCCCGGATCCTCCGCCGTCCCCGCCAGGGGTTTGCCGTCGGTTCCGTTCCCGTTTCTTTGCTTTTTATTTTACTCCGCGGTCTTAAAGCGGTTTGAAACGGTAAAAATTCTTTTTTAAGAAATATTTCAGCAGGCGATGCTAAACTGTGCTATAATCGGAAGGTGAATCAATCCTACGTTCCGGCAAAGAAACCTCAATAACAAAGGAGGAACGCACATGCAGATACTTGTTGTCGAAGACGAGCTTTCCCTCGCGAAGGCGCTCAAAAAGATCCTTGAACAGCAGGGTTATTTCGTGGACTGCGTTCACGACGGCCTGTCCGCGATCGACTACGCGAAGGGGCTCGAATACAATCTGATCATTCTGGACGTGATGCTTCCGAAGCTCGACGGCTTCGAGGTCATCCGCATCCTTCGGAAGGATAATGTCAACACCCCCGTTCTGATGCTCACGGCGCGGACGGCGACGGGCGACAAGGTTGCCGGCCTCAACAGCGGCGCCGACGATTATATGACCAAGCCCTTCGATACGGACGAGCTGCTCGCGAGGGTCGGCGCGCTCACACGCCGCCGCGGCGAGGTCGTTGTCAACAGCATCAAATACGAGGATCTGTCCCTCGATGTTCAGTCCGCGATGCTCAGCCGCGGCGATCAGTCCGTTCAGCTGAGCCACAAGGAATTCGAGGTCCTGCGGACGTTCCTTATGAATCCCGGCATGACGGTTCCTACGGAAACACTGCTCATCAACGGCTGGGGCATGGATTCCGAAGCGACGGACAACAATGTTGAGGTCTATATCTCGTTCATTCGCAAGAAACTCAAGTATCTCAGTTCGGTGATCTCGATCCGCAAGATCCCGAAAATCGGCTACAGGCTGGAGGTGAACCGTTCATGACCGGCTACAGAAGGCGGTTCGTGATCTATAATATGTGCCTCATCGGCTTCGTGCTGCTTGCTGCGTTCATCGCGCTCGGGATCTCGCAGCACAACGCGCAGATGGCCGAACTCGAAAAAACGATGCAGCTTGTGACCGAGCCCTGGGATCCCGGGGACGGCCATTTCCGCCCCGTCGGCGGCCGCGATGACGGAGGCCTGCATATCGAGCCTCCCGACGGCGAGAAGCCGGAGGGCACTCCGCCTCCCGACGGCCCGCACGGAGAAAAACCGGGTGATAAACCCGATGAAAAGCATGACCGCAGGATCTCGAGCGAAGGGATCATGACGGTCTATTACGCAAGCGCGACGAAGGAGATCTCCGTGCTTTCGAACGGTTACGGCACCGAGGAGAGCGACCTTGCGGATATCGTCGGCGAGATTGTCGAGGCGAAAAAGGATTTCGGCTCGCTCTCGAGCGGCGTGATCTACCGCCGCGAGGCAACGGCGGACGGCTTCAAGATCGCGATCGCGGACAGGGCGTACATAACATCCCGAACGCTGCGCAACGCCGTTCTTCTCGGCGCGGTCTTCGTTGCGGCGATGGGGCTTCTTCTGCCGATCAGCATCTGGCTTTCGAAGCTCGCCGCAAAGCCGATGGAGCGGGCGGTGCAGATGGAGCGCCAATTCGTTCAGGATATCTCCCACGACCTTAAAACGCCCGTAACGGTCGTGCTCGCGAACAACAGCATCCTTCGCTCGAACCCGGAGGCGACCGTCGAGGAGCAGCGGCAGTGGCTCGACAGCACCGACGACGCGGCAAAGAACATGATGAACCTCGTCAACGAGATGCTGACCCTCGCCTCGCTCGAGGCGGTTGCGGAAAGCGGCCGCGGTGCCGCGAAAAAGGCGGAGCTGCGCCCCGTAAATCTTTCGCAGGCAGCCGAAAAATGCATCCTCCAGATGGAATCCGTCGCCTATGACCGCGGCGTTGAGCTCACGGAGAACATCGAAGAAAACATCACCGTTCCCGGCGATACGCAGAGCATCGAGAAGATCGTCAGCGGCCTTATCGAAAACGCGCTGAAATATGAGCCGGACGGCGGACATGTTGAAGTCTCGCTTACCAAAAGCCGCAAAAAAGCGCGCTTCGCGGTCCGAAATTTCGGCAGCGTCATTGCCGAAGAGGATCTGCCCCATATCTTCGAAAGGTTCTTCCGCGGCGACAAGGCCCGCAGCGAGAAGGGCCACGGCCTCGGCCTGCCGATCCTCAAGGGCACGGCGGAGCTTATCGGCGCGGAGCTCGATGTTTCGAGCAGCGCGGAGAACGGCACCGTATTCACGGCCGTGTTCGACGCCGTCGAAGGCTGAAAAAGCTCTGTGAACAGAACAAAACGAAAAGTACCGTGTTCCCGAAGGAGCACGGTCTTTTATTGCTTTTTTACAATGTTTTTACTATAGCGTTTTCACTATAGCGTTTTCACTATAGCGTTTTTTCTATAGCGTTTTATTCAGCCAGAGCCGCAGCGCAGGCCGCGAACGCTTTCGCCGTCCGCATCTCCGGCTCGCTGAAATGCCCACCCTCGTTCCATTCAAGGCGGAAGGGCGTTCCGGCGGAGGCAAGCAGTTCGCTTTGGCGGATCAGGTTTTCCTCAACGCGCCGCATGGTCGGGTTTTTCGTGATCTTTTCCCTGTTGCCGAGGCTCAGATAGACGAAATCGGCGTTCGGTTTCCGTCCGTTTATGAATTCGATCCAGCCGGGGAACCAGACCGAGGGCGATGCCGCCGCCGCTGCGCAGAACCTTCCGGATGAATACGCGCACCAGAGCGCGAACAGCGCCGCGAGGGAATAGCCGCCGACCGTCGTTTTTGCTTCGCGTGGAAGGCCGAGCGCTTTCATGCAGGCGGGTATGAACTCGTTTTCGATGAAGGCAAGCGTTTCAGCCGCGCCGCTTCCGAAGGGCGTTTTGCCGAAGACGGGCGGCGCCTCCCAGGGCGAAAGCTCCGCGTTCCAATCCGCAACCGGGAACGCGGCGAAGGCGAAGGACGTTTCCGTGCGCTCCGCGATGAGCTCCGCCTCCCGTTCGAGCAGCGGAAGCTCGTTCGTATCCGCCGGCTGGATCAGCAGCAGCTCCGCGCCGGGAC
>JAEEYN010000015.1 GCA_016288175.1 Bacillota bacterium
ACGCTTTCTTCCAGACCGCCGGTCGTCTCAAAATTACTGATGATCTTATCATCTGCGTGTCCATCTCTCTCTCGATCGATGGACGGTTCTTGGTTTCACTATACGGTTTTCAAGGTGCTTGTGCTTCGCTCTCTCAAGCGAGCTCAACTATTATACCTCGCCCCTCACCTTTTGTCAAGCTTTTTTTCGATTTTATTTTTCAACGCCTGTCCTGCCAGTTTTTTTCATATCTCACTTAGCTTTTTTGTATTATTTCCCCCCGTTTTATGTCACTTTCCCTCCGCAATATTTTTTATATTTTGTTGGATATTCGCGGATCTGAGCAACCTTTCGGGGCTCTTGAGCGTTATATTACGCCCGATCAGCGTCCGTCAATACGGCAGAACTCCTCGTCCGTCAGGCTACGCCTGCTGCCACTCTTTTGCGGTTTACACCTCATCCGTCAGGCTGCGCCTGCTACCTTTCCCTCCAAGAGGAAGGGCTTAAAAGCGGTTCATGCGTTATCAGCGTTTGCATACAGCGCCGTTGTTCGTTATCCGGCTTCGGTCAGCGTAAAACACTTCAATTTTCGCTGTTGACTTTTTCCGGGTTTTCGGCTAACATATGAATTGGAAAGTTATGGCAGCTCCGACGCGGCCGCGCTTTCCCGGGACTAATATATATGAAGAGATCCCGTTTCGTCAATTACGGAGAAAGGATATCATCATGGAAGACTACATTATCTCCTGCAGTTCCACTGCCGACCTTTCAAAGGAACATTTCGAGAAAATCGGCGTTCATTACGTCTGCTTCCACTTTATGATTGACGGCAAGACTTATCCGGACGATCTCGGCCAGAGCGTGCCCTTCGATAAGTTTTATCATATGATGGCGGAAGGCGCCATGACCTCCACTTCGCAGGTCAATATCGATGAATTCGTGGAGTATTTCGGCAAAATGCTCGATGAGGGCAAGGATATTCTTCACGTTGAGCTTTCGAGCGGGCTTTCCGGAAGCTACAACTCCGCCTGCGCCGCTGCCGAGATGCTGCGCGAGAAATATCCTGGCCGCAAGATCTACATCGTCGATTCGCTCGGCGCAAGCTCCGGTTACGGCCTTATCATGCATACGATGGCAAGGAAACGCGCGGAAGGCATGGGCATCGACGAGCTGCACAGCTGGGTCGAAAAAAACAAGCTCAAACTGCATCACTGGTTCTTCTCCACCGACCTTAAATACTATGTCCGCGGCGGCCGCGTTTCGAAGACCGCCGGCTTCTTCGGTTCGCTTCTCAGCATCTGCCCGATGCTGAACATGGACAAAGCGGGCCATCTCATCCCCCGCGCGAAGATCCGCACCAAAAAGCGCGCGATCCGCGACATCGTCGACCGCATGGAGGCGCACGCGGAGGGCGGGCTCGATTACAGCGGCGAATGCTTCATCAGCCAGTCGGATTTCCTCGAGGACGCAAAGGAAGTTGCCCGCCTCGTCGAGGAGCGTTTCCCGAAGCTGAACGGCAAGGTCCTTATCAACTCGATCGGCACGACGATCGGCAGCCATACCGGTCCCGGCACGATCGCGCTGTTCTTCTGGGGCGAGGAAAGGGTCGACTGATTTTTGCGGTAAATAATTTAAATAATAATGAAGGCATCGGGTTCTCCGATGCCTTTTTCATATTCGGGAAGAGCTTTTTCAAGACTGCAGCAGTTCCTTCACGCGCACTGCCGCCGCGATATTGAATTCGCAGCGGGTATCGACCTGGTAATCGACGCAGGCGCTGCGGACGGTGCCCTCCGGGAGGTCGGCGCCGTCGGCTTCGAGGAGCTTCATTACGATCCGGATGAAATCGCCGAGCTGAAGCCGCGGAAGCTCGACAGCGACTTCGAAGAGACTCCTGAGAACCGGCGCAGGCGCGCAGGCGGCGACGAGCACGTTCATCGGCAGCATCGGTTCGCAGATCCCCGAAAGCGCGGAAGGGTTCAGGTCGTCGAAAAGGGTCATGAATTTCAGCGGCTGACGGCGCAGGGAATCGAAGACCGCAGGAAGATCCGCCTTTGCCGTCGGCGGAACGTATACGAGACGGAGCTGGGGCAGTTCGTCCGTGAGCTCGAGCATCAGCGTCGTTTTGCCCATGCCGCTGCCGCCGAAAAGCAGCATCGGCTTCGCGCTTTCATCGCGAAGGAAGGCGATCGCGTTGTTGAGGAGGGTGCGGTATTCGGCTTCCATCAGCGGCACGAAATCGCCGGGGCGGAGATCCGGCAGAGGGCGAAGCGTTCCGTTTTCGCAGAGGCAGAAATTGCGGTAGCGGAGGAAATCGCCGCAGCCATAGGCGGAATGGAAGCTCCAAAGGTCGCTCGCGAGCTGCGTCCAATCGTCGCTTTCAAGGAAACGGCGGTACATGCTTTCGAGCGCGGCATCGGCGCAGTAGGCGTCCCGCAGCTCGAATTCGCCGTAATTCCAGCATTTTTCGGGAGGCTCGAAGCGGAATTTCGGAAGCTGGTCCCTCGGCTGGCTGTTCGGCGCAGGTGCGCCGCCCCATGCCGCCGTCGCGAACTTCACGGCGGGATCGACGCGCTTCCCCTCGCCGCATTCGGCGATGATCCTGTTGATGGCATCCTCGTCAAGCTCGGAAAGGACCTGCGTCGCTGCAAGATCCCTGCGCATCGCGCGGAAGACCGCTTCATCCATGCGCCCGGCGCTCGCCGCTTCCGCAAAGGGATTGCAGCTCATCAGCACGGCGTCGAGCGCGAGATCCATCATCAGATTCCCGCTGACGCGCCGCGCGCCGCAGTTCACAAGCGCCGACGTCAGCTCACCCGAGCGAAGCGCCGCGGTCCGCCCGTCGCCGGCATCCGCCGCGGCGATGAATCCGAGCAGAGCGGAAAGCACGCGGCCGTTTACGGCGCCGCGGAGCACGGTCAGCTGAGTTACGGCCGAGCCGAGCTTTTCGAGCAAGGTCGGGATCTTCTCGGAACCTGTCTGCATAAACGCCTCCCATCCCGCACGGTTAAGCACGGATCTTATTTGGTTTCAGTGTATCATAACCGAGGCACTTTGGCAAGCGCAAACTGCTTTTTGTTCATTGCCCGAGCTCAACTGTCCGCCTTCCGTTTTGCTGTTTTTTCAGTGTTTTATTTATAAAATGATATGCCGGTTATTGACAGGCAAAACAGTATTTGTTATACTATATATTAATAAAAG
>JAEEYN010000121.1 GCA_016288175.1 Bacillota bacterium
CATGATAAAGCGCGCAAAGCTTCCGCCCAGAGCGTGCTCGCTGTGCTCGTTGTGGGCCTTCTGTTCACGGCGATAACGCTTTCGCTGAGCGGCTTCGTGCCCGCGTGGATGCAGGTCGATCCCGCCGTCCGCCCGCTTGCAGGCGCATATTTCTTCGTACTGTACCTGCCGACCCTGCCGCGAACGGCAACGATCATCTTCGGCACAGTTCTTCGCGCCGCGGGCGATACAAAGACCCCGATGCGCGTGGGCGTGCTTGTTAACATCATCAACGTCGTACTGAATTTCCTTCTCATCTACGGCCCGAGAACGCTCGATATCTTCGGTTTGAGCATTCCCGTGTGGGGCGCGGGCTGGGGCGTTGTCGGCGCGGCGGCGGCAAGCGCAGTCAGCATCACGGTCGGCGGCGTGCTAATCACGGCGGCGCTGTTCCGCCACAGGGAGATCTCCCCGAAGGGTTATTCGATAAAGCCGGACAAGGCGATCCTTGCGCCGTGCATGAAGATCGCGTTCCCGAATATGCTGCAGCGCTTCGGCACGAGCCTCGGCTATGTTGCATTCGCCGCGATGATCAATTCGCTCGGCGAGCTTTCGACAGCGGCGCACACCGTCGCGAATACGGTCGAATCCGCGTTCTATGTTCCGGGCTACGGCATGATGGCGGCCGCGGCGACGCTGACGGGCAACGCCATCGGCGCGGAGGATAAGGAAAAACTGCGGGGGCTTGCGAGGATCATGATCCTTTTCGAGGTCCTGCTGATGGTTGTTTCCGGCGCGCTGCTGTTCATTTTCGCGCCGAACATGGCGGGCCTTTTCAGCCGGGACGGGACGGTGATCGCCCTCGGCAGCACTGTGCTGCGCATGGTGGCCGTTTCCGAACCGATCTACGGCGTGAGCCTCGTTATCGAGGGCATGCTTCAGGGCGCGGGCAAAACGGGGGTGCCGTTCGTGATCAATATGGCCGGCATGTGGGGCGTCCGCATCGTCGGGACCTTTATCTGCGTACGCCTGCTCGGCATGGGCCTCGTTTCCGCATGGGCATGCATGATCGGGCATAACCTGCTGCTCTTCATCCTGTTCGGCCTGTATTGGCTCCGCGGGCGATGGAACCCACTGAACGGCCCGCAAAAAGCCGGGAACGCATAAAAAGCCGCATTGGGGCCGGATGTTATCATTCGGCCGCTTTTTCGCCTGAACGCAATGCTCGTATCAAGGGCGGAGCCGGCGTCGTTTCCGGTATTTTCGGGTTATATGCAAAAGAGGTCCCTTTCGGCGTATCCGCATAAGGATAAACAGCCTCAAAAGGGATCTTTTCGCGCCAGGCTGCGTTAAAAATGCTTGAAAGACCCTCCGAGTATTCCTGCGCTTTTTGTCTTGCCGGGCACAAAAATCTCCTCTTTTGAGACGCTTTGGGGTTTTCAACATCAAAAAAGGAACAGATCCGAGGATGATCGTTATATCCACGGATCTGTTTTATTTTAAGGTTTATTTTCTGCCGAAAACCTGATTCTCCTTATGCGGATGCGCCGTTTCGGCGGGATCTTTTTTCATTGCTTACTGTAATTTTGGACCCGGATCACTCTTCGTCAGGCCTGCCGCCGCGGGGCTTGCCGTGGCAGCCGCATTCGCCGCGGGCGCCGAATTCGCCGTGAGGACCGTGCGGACCGCACATGCCGCGGGGACCGTGAGGACCGCGGGGACCGAAATCGCAGTGCGGACCGTGCGGCCCGTGATGACCGTGCGGGCCGTGATGGCCGGGGAAGCGGGTCTCCCAATCGGCGTGGATCTTCTCAAGAAGGGCAAGCAGCGATTCCTGCTCCTCCGAAGTCAGGCAGGTGAACATATCCTCGCGCTGCATGCCGCGCTTTTCGGCCGATTCGGCGGCGAGCGCCGCGCCGGCTTCGGTCAGACTGACGTCGACGGTCCTGCGGTCGGCCTCGTTCTGCGTGCGGGCGATGAGCCCCGCGTTCTCGAGCTTCGAGAGGATCTCGCTCGCGGAGCCGGGGCGGATGCCCAACTGCTCCGTCAGCTCCCTCTGGGTAAGCGTGCCCTGCTCTTTCAGCATGAACAGGATGCGCTTCTGGCCGGCCTTCTGCTCGAACTGCGAGCGCATGGTGTGGCTCATGTACCGAAGATTGATCATCAGCTTATCGCCGACGCTTGCTTCCCGGTAGAGCTGCATGAACCTTTCGCGGCGATCCTCGCAGCGGCCGCGCATCTCCTCGCCCCCGCAGCGGGGACCGTTTTCGCCAAAGTGTCTGCATTCATGAAAACTCTCTTTATTACACATATCGAATTACCTCCTTATTTATTAGGTACCTAAATAATATCACGTCGAAAATCATTTGTCAAGGTACCTAACAAATATTTTTTTAAAATTTATGCGGGAGCGGTCTGCCGATAAGGCTTCGGTTTAAAACGGGATCTCAAAAGAAAACAGGGCTGCGCCATCTGCACAGCCCCTGATTTTTCCGGATCATTGCCCGCAGAGACGGAGGAAAGCGTTTTTGCTTTCATTCGCCGCGGCGCCGGTCTTTTTTCCCTTTCTTTTCCTGCTCCCGGACCGCTTTTTCCATCGTTTCGATCGCTTCCCCGTCCCAGACCGTTCGCTCGGGGCCGAGCGTTCCGTACATCGTATTTTCGAACGAATATGCTATCTTCCCGGTCCGGATCAGCCTATCGTTGTCGTTATCGTCGGCAAAAGTGCCGAGCCGGCCAAAGATATCCTCGGTAATCTCGTAATCGTACTGCTCGCGTCCCTCGCGGCTCGTGTACATGATCTCCGCAAAGTACCGCCCCGTTTCGGGGTCAAAGTACGCCGTCCAGTTATTGCCCTGCTTTTTCGTTTTCATATCGGTTCACCCCTTGAGGACCTCGTCGACATGGGTCTCGAGATACCGCCCCCGGACCCGGATCAGCCCGCTTTCTGCGAGCATCACCTCGATTTCGGACGCGATCTCCTCCGAAAGGGAGACGATCCTGTCCTTGTAGTTCAATCGGTTCGGCAGATACTTCGTCCCTTTCCAGGCCTCGGGGCGGAGAGGTTCACGGGAAAGCTCGAGGAGCTTCGCCGCGAAGCCGCCCTCCGCATCCAGCTCCGAGAGCGCGCGGAAAGTCCATTTATAATAGGGCGGGTACTCCCTTTTCAAAAGGAAGAACAGCTCCATCGCGGAGCTAAGCCCCTTTGCCCTGCAAAGCTCCGCCGCCACGGTATCGCCCCGCGTCATGCAGCGCGAGTAATTCACCTGGAAGGCGGAAGCGTATTCGTGCAGCTGTCGGGCGAGCCGCATCCTCCGAACACGGTCGGGATAGTAGCCCATGAGATACTGCCTGAACGCGGTGAAAACGCCGGGATCGTCCCTGAAGACCTCTCCGTTCGTCGCGGTTTTGAGGCAGGAATGATCGAGCGCGAGCCACTGCTCCTCCGAAAGCCGCGGGGTCTCCGCGTCGCATTCGATGTTCAGGATATTGGAATAAAACCTGCGGACCGTCATAACGCCCCTGCGCTCCCGAAGCCGCTCCGTGAAATACGCCCGTTCCGCGCTGTCCACAAGCTCGTTGTAGGCAATGGAGAGCAGGTTCCCGAAGCGGGCCATGTCCGCATCGGTGAGCCAAAGGCAAACGCCCGTACCGAAATCGTGGTCGCGGGAGATCTCGTCGTCATAGCCGAAGCAGTCCGAGCCCTCGCCGACGATCCCGACCGCGATGCGGTCCTCGTATTCCGGAAACTTTTCGTGTATCATGCCGGCGACGAACTGCTCGTAGAACCGCCTGTTTTTTTCAATTACGCTCTTCATTTGCCTTTGCCTTTGTCTGTATGCTTTTTTCGGTATTATTTTACCATATCCGCGGCCTTGTTTCAACGCCCGGGAAACGAAAAGGCCGCTGTCCGCGACCGGCAGGACAGCAGCCCGATCATTCATTCCGATTCATGCCCGGCCCGGAGCGGGCAGAGCGCTTTTATGCCATAAACGCTTCGATCGCGTCCGGGTCCTTGATGATATCCTTCGAGAGGACCTCGCACCCGTCCTCGGTGATCAGAAGATCGTCCTCGATGCGGATGCCGATCTCCTCTTCGTCGACGTAGAGCCCGGGCTCGTTGCTGATGATCCAGCCAGGCTTCAGCGTGTCGCCGACAATGGAGATATCGTGCACGTCGATGCCGATCGCGTGGCTCACGCCGTGCATATAGTATTTGCCGACCTCGGAAACGTCCGCGATCTTGCCCATCGCGACAAGACCCTCGCCGAGGACTTTTTTGGCGATATCGTTGAGATCCCGCGTCGTGACGCCGGGCTTCGCGGCCGCGGCGACCGCCTCGTTCGCCTTCAGGACCAGCTCGTAGAATTCGCGCTGCCTCGGGCTGAATTTGCCGTTCGCGGGATAGGTCCTCGTGATATCGCTGCAGTAGTTTTCGTATTTGACGCCGAGGTCCAGCAGGATCAGCGAGCCGTCCTTCACCTCGCAGTGGTTCGTGCCGTAGTGCATCATGCAGCCGTTGATGCCGGAGCCGGCGATCGTCGGGAACGACTGACGGCGGGCGCCGAGTTTTCGGCAGGTATACTCAAAATCCGCCTGGACCTGATATTCCATCATGCCGGGTTTGAGGTTCTTCATCACGAATTCGAGGCCCTGACGGGTGATATCCACCGCTTTGCGGACGCTTTCGACCTCGTCCGCGTCCTTCTGCTCCCGCAGGGGCACGCAGGCCGTATGCAGATCCTTCAGAACAACGAAGGGATAAGCCTTTTTGAACCTTTCCGCCATCACGAGATTATAGTCCGGAAGGTCGCTCATCCGGCAGCGGTACATATCGAAATACGCCCGCTCCACGCGGAATCTGCTCATAAAGCCGCTGATCGCAGACTCGATGCTGTCCGTATAGCGCACGTCCTCGATTCCCGAGATTGCCCGGACCTCCTCCTTGGTGGGCATCTTGCCCGTCCACCTTTCGGCCAGCGGCTGAGGCTCCTCGATGAAAAGGACCTCCTGGGTCTTGTCCGCCGTTTTATAGGCGAGCAGCGCCGTGCCTTCGCGCTCGAGGCCCGTCAGATAGAAATACTGGCTGTTGACAGCGAAATCGTAATAATCGTCCTCGTTGGCGTGGATGGGGATGCCGGCATAGGCGATCACCAAAGTGTTTTCCTCTAAAGTCCGATACAGTTTTTCCCTGTGCTCTTTGAATGACATGATGTTTCCGACCTTTCTTTGATGCTGTGAGGCTTAGACGGATCTTCGTAAAATCGAAGACCCGCCCGCCCTTCACAGGCATCGGATTTTGCTTCTCAATATTACCACATTCCGTGCGGTTTGACAATCGGTTATTGGCGAAAACATCTTCTATGCCGATCAAACAAAGGTTTATGCAAGCCGGATTTTCTGCTATAATGTAAGTATGATCTATCCTGCAGAGGACATGTGATTAAGAAAACAGGATCGAAACCAAACTGAACGATATGGAG
>JAEEYN010000122.1 GCA_016288175.1 Bacillota bacterium
GCTCCTTGAGCTTTTCATCGACGGTGACCTCTTTTTCGAGTTCGATCTTGTCGATCTCCTGATCGATCTGGGACTGCGCCTTATCCTCAAGCGCCTTGAGCTCTTCGTCGGTCAGCTCGATGCCGAGCTCTTCCGCCTGGGTGAGCATTGCGCCGCGGGAGATCAGATAATCCTTGATGTATTCGTTGTAATCTTCAACGTAGTTCGCCATCATTGAATATGTCTGGAAGTATTTGACATAATCCGCAAGCCTGTATTCGACTTTGCCGACCCTGCCGATACTGGGGTTTTTGTCCGTTGCGCACGCAAGAGTGCCGACGATCATAATGACGGCGATGAGCAGTGCTGCGAGTTTGGTGAGCTTGGTTTTCATTTTCAGTTTCAATCTCCTTTTGTTTAAATCAAAACTCTGCCTATTTTAACGGCTGACGTTTCGTTTGTCAATACGGGCGTGCCGCATCGGCTCGCGTCAGCGCATAAACATAGCAATTCCGGTTTTACCGCGGCGTTATTCGGGCCTCGGGAGCGACGCGGGGCCGGTCCCGTAGTGGTATTCTCCGCGTTCGGCTCTGTAGGTATCCTGATAGAGCATCTCGGGTTCTCCGACCGCGTTGCCGTTCGAATCGTACTTCTGGCGGAAAACGTTGACCTTGTAGCCGGTGCGGGGCTTGACGACAAGCTTGGAATAACCCGTCGGCCAAAGCTTTTCCTCAATGCGGATCGGTTCCTGCGGAATGATCGTTTCGACCGTTTCGGACCAGACTTTGTAGGTATAGCGCGGCTCGTCGGGAACGCCGTAGATGATCTCGTAAACGGTGCGGGTGTTCATATCGGCATACGAGAACAGCAGAAGCTGCGTGTCGCCCGCATTATGCCAGACAAGATCGGGACCGCCGTAGGAGACCGTTGCGTCGAGGCCGAGCGAGACATAGCTCGACGGGATCGAGTGCGGGAAGCGCCTGTCGATGCTGATGCGCGGACCGGCCTTCAGCAGCGCGTTGTAAACGGTCGTGCTGACCTGGCAGATGCCGCCGCCGGGGGAGTCGATGTATTCGCCGCCGGAGATCGCGTGGGCCGGGAGCCAGCCGTCCTTCTCATAGCGGGGACCGAGGATGCCGTTGTAGCTGTATTTTTCACCGGGCTCCATGACGATGCAGTGCAGCAGACCGGCCGCCTTCTGGACGTTCCTCGCGCGGGCGGTATCGCTGGATTTGAAGGTCGTCGAGAATCTCGAAAGCTCGACGAAGCTTTCCGAAAGCTGCTCCGCCGTCATCTGCGGCTCCGCCGGCTCGAGCTCGATCTCGAGCTCCGCCCTGTAATCGCCGCTGTTGAAAGCGTTCACGATGCTCCCGAGCATCTCCTCTTTGTTGAGAACATAGCCGCTGCGGCCCTTGTGGAACTGGATGTCCGCCATCGCTTTTCCGTCCGGCGCGTAAACGGTTTTTGTGGTAAAGATATCGGAATCGTCGCCGCCGATGCCGACGCCGGGCTTGCCGCCGCCGAGCTTGTTGAGAAGGGTGATATAGGGCTCGACCGGGGATCTGTCCACGATGTTCGCGATATAATCGACCTTTTCGACAAGGGCTTCCTCATCGAGCACAAGCTCGAAATCGCCGAGATCGACGCCCTCTTCCGCGATCCTCTGTCGCTCGAGATAGACGCTGTAATAATCCTTATCCTCGCCCCTGCCGACGCGCATCGCGCTGTGGATCAGCTCGTTGACGTCCTTCGAGCAGGAAACGTTGAAATCCGAAGCGTTGAGCAGGATCGTCGTTCCGTCGACGGTCATGCTGATATTGATGCCCTCGATCCGCCTGTCGATCTCTTCGATCAGGGCCTGCCTTGCCTCTTCGTAATTCATGCCGCCGAGCGGGATGCCCGCAAGGGTCACGCCCTCGAGGATCCTTCCGTCTTCGACATATTCGAAGGTCTTGCCGTCGTAATCGCCGCTCACGACGAGGGCGCCGTCCTCCCTTTCGACAACGGAGGAACGGTAGGCAGTCTCGAGCTCGTGCTCGGCCTCGGCATAGTTCTTATGAACGCGCGTGAGCATATAGCCGATCCCCGCCATTGCGAGGACGCCGATAATGAGCTCAACAAGAAAGCGCCTGCGGCCGCGGATGATCCTGCGTTCCGTTTTATCTATTCTATTTGAAGCGGGAGCACCGACGCCCCCAACGATTTCATAGTTTTCCAAGTCCGACCTCCGGGACCCCGAGGGATCCGCATAGTTCGCCTTTTAAGGCATAGAACAACTAATACATTATACCCGAAAGCGCAGGCGAATTCAACAGCAAATCGAAGTTTTTTTGCGCTTTTTTTACCCCGCGGCGGTATATTTGATCCGCTCCGCCCGATCAGCCGCCCGCAGCGGGCCCGAAAAGCCCGCCAAATCAGTCAAAATATATAATAATTTTTATAAAAAGGGCTTGCAAAGTAGGTCAAAGTCCGCTATAATATCATTCGTTCGATGCGCTGGTGTAGCTCAGTAGGTAGAGCACGTCATTGGTAATGACGAGGTAACGAGTTCGAATCTCGTCACCAGCTCCATGAAAAAAGCAGTGATTTGGCAAACAGATCACTGCTTTTTTGAATGATCGCGCTGATGAAGATCGTAGAAAAGTATGGATTACAGGCTCATCGCCGCGCACGGTTTTTGCGAGAACAATAAGCCCATGCTGATGAAAACAAAAGATGCGGCTGTTTTTTCTGTTTGCAGATTTTTGCCCCTTCTGAAATCGTTGAATGGATCCCGGACAGCAAGGGAACCGCGATCTGCCCTTATTGCGGAATAGATTCCGTAATCGGCGAAAGCTCCGGCTATCCTATCACAAAAGAATTTTTGGAGGAAATGAACCGTTATTGGTTTTCTGTTCGTTCTGACGGCGCCGGTAAACGGTCCTGAATAAGAAAGCAGCCTTTTTCAAGGCTGCTTTTTTCGATTTCCCTGTAATTATCTGTTTTCGGCGATGCGGTTCGCGAGGGATTTGAACATCTCCTCGGCCGATCCCCTGTCGAAGCCCATGAAATGGGCGCAGAGGTAATGGTCTTCGTTGATCTGCCAATAATACCAGTACCCTTCGCTGTCCTTTTCGGAGCGTGCCTCGCCGACGTTCAGGTTATCCAGCTTGCCGGTCTTCACCGAGCAGACGTAATCGAGCTGGCTGCCCCGCATATCGGTGCCGGTCGCCATTGTTTTCAGTTCCTCGGTGTCGACTTCCCTTTTCATCGTATCCGGAAGATTTTCCGGGAAAAGCTCGTCGGCGGAATCGAAAAGGACTTTATAATTATCATCGGAAACGGTTCCGACATAAACTGCGGCGTCAGCCACCGGATCGTTCTTCGTCAGGCCGGAATTCTCCTGATTCGGGACCTCCGCATCGACCGCAGAGCCCTTCGGAACGCCGCTGAAGCCTTTGACCGCCTGCCAGACGAAAAGCCCGACAACAAGCGACGCGGCGGCAGCCATGCCGTAGCCGAGCGCTCTGCGAAGCCTTCCGCGCTTCGCCTTCTTCGCTTCCGCCGCTTTGACGGCGCGAAGCTTTATGCCTTCAAAATCGATTTCATTGCTGCAATCGTCCGCAACGGCGCGCAACAGGGCGTCGATCTCCGCCTGCTCCCCGTTCAGCTCCTCCCCCGGCGGTTCGATGAAATCGTCGGTCACGAGCTCTATTTTGCGTTCTTTTTTCATTCTGCAGCCTCCGCTTTCAGCATGTCAGCAAGCAGACTCCTTGCACGTACAAGCCTTGATTTAATGGTTCCGGGACTGATCCCCGTTTTCTCGGAGATCTCGTTGACTGTCATCTCGGAAAAATAGTGGAGCGTGATGATCGTCCTGTTGGTCTCGTCAAGCCCTTCGATAGCCTTGCGTACGGCTTCCATCCGCTTCTTTTTGAGCAGCTCCTCTTCGGGAAGGGGCTCGGTATCCGCGATCTCCGCGCCGACGGGTTCGTCGCTCAGCTGTTCATGCTTCGCGTGGCGGACGTGGTCGAGGGCGAGGTTGGTCGCGACCCGGTAAAGCCAGCTCTTGATCTGGGAATCGGCGAGCGGTTCGAGTTTATCCATGTTGAGATACGCCCTCTCGAAAACCTGCTGGGTGATGTCCTCCGCAGTTTCGTTTTGGGCAACAACACGGTACGCCGCCCAGTATACCAGGCGGGAGTAATCGCTATAGATTTTGTCGAAACTGCTCGTTGACAAATCCGCACTCCATTTATAATAACGCTCGGCGCCGACACACGGTTGCCATATTTCGAAAAGTTTTTTCGGAATAATTTACCGATGAACGTCTGTTTTTTTATTTTACCACAGCAGGCCGTATTTGGCAAACCCAAAACAAGCAAAAAAGCCAAAAAATGAGCGGCAGTCCGTTTTCGGAATGCCGCGGAGCTTCAGATGACCTTGATCGTGAATTGCGGGCAAGCCCTCGCGCAGTAGGTGCAGAGCGCGCATTTTTCGGGGTCGACAACGGCTTTTCCGTTTTCAATGTGCAGCGCGTGGTTATGGCAGGCGGCAACGCAGGCGCCGCAGCCCTCGCACCAGTCCTGGATCAGCAGACGGCGCTTTTTATGGCTCAGTTCCTCCGCAACGGCGGGATCCGGCTGTTCGCCGCTGAAGCGCGCGCAGTTGTATTCGACCTCCGCGATGCTCTGCATGCCGATCGCGATCGTGTCCACGCAGTCGTCGAGGTTCAGGATATAATCGAGGGCTTCCTCCCTTTCGGAGATCAGATGCCCGCCGCCGAGGGGTTTCATCGCGATGATGCCCCTGCCCTGCCCGTGCGCCGCGCGGATCCTTTCGAGCATTTCGCCGCTCGTTCCGTCCGCAATGCCGATGCCCTTTTTGTTGATCAGCGGGAATAGGACCTGCAGCTCCGGGTGGGTCAGCGCGCCGTCCATGCAGGCGATATAGTGGGTGGAGAGACCGACCGCGCGAATATAGCCCTTGCGCATCATCTCGATATAATATTCGAGCGCTTCGCGATGGCCGCGGATCGTGTGGATACTCTCCTGCTCGTGCATCAGGAAAACGTCGATATAGTCCCTTCCGATGCCGGAAAGGGCTTTTATCAGGCTCCGCTCCGCGCCTTCGCGGTCGTAGGCATAGCTCTTCGAGCAGACAACGAGGTCCGGCTTCAGCCGAACGGCCTCGCGGATATGCGGATAGGTGCCGTAGATCTCCGCAGTATCGACGAAATTGACGCCGAGGTCGAAGGCGCACTCAAACAGGGCCGCACCCTCTGCGGGCGTCAGATCCCGCTGGAAGGGCCCCATCGTGAGCGAACCGAAGCAGAGCTTCGAAACGGTTATGCCCGTTTTGCCGAGTTCGTGATAGATCAAAGCGTATCGTCCCCGGCGTACTGCTCGATATATGCGCGCACGAGCTCCTCGATGAGCTCATCCCTCTCCATCGTACGGATCAGGTACCTCGCGTTGTTATAGCTTGTTACATAGGTCGGATCGCCGGAAAGCAGATAGCCGACAAGCTGATTCATCGGGTCATAACCCTTCTGGCGAAGGGAATAATACACGCTCATCAGCACCTCGTGAGCCGTATGCTTTTCGCTCGGACGGTCAAAGGTGATCGTATTGCCGAGATCGGTCTTGGTTTTATTGCTCCTGTCGTCCACTCCTTGAAACCTCCTTTGTTGATCGGTTCAAATATCCCGTCACTTTATATTATACCACAAAAGCGGTCGGCACTCAAGAGCTTTCCGGAGATTTTCCGTTTTCTCCGCTCCGGCAGTGCCGACGCTGCGCCTGCCGCAGTATATTTTCCCGAAAAGCCGTTCTGCTTGTTCCATTGGAGGGCGAAAAATGGTATGCTATGCGGGAATGATGCCGAACGGCGGAGGAAGCATGCGCAGGAACGGGTTTCTCAAAAAGTTCATAGGCGACAAAGCGTTTTATAAAGCGGCGCTCGCGATCATCATACCGGTCGTTGTCCAGAACGGCATCAGCCAGTTCGTGAGCGTGCTGGACAACCTCATGGTCGGGCGCATGGGAACGGAGCAGATGAGCGGCGTCGCGATCGCGAACCAGCTGATCTTCGTTTTCAACCTCACCATCTTCGGCGGTCTTTCCGGCGCGAGCATCTTCGGCGCGCAGTTCGCAGGGAAAAAGGATATGAACGGCGTAAGGCATGTCCTTCGCTTCAAGCTCATCACCTGCGCTCTCGTCTGCGCCGCCGCGCTTATCGTTCTCGGCTTCTTCCATGAACCTTTGCTGAAGCTTTTCCTGCATGAAAGCGAAGCGGGCGGGGACCTTGCCGCAACGCTCGCCCACGGCAGCGAGTATTTGATGATCATGCTCCTCGGCCTCGTGCCGTACGCGGTCTCGATGTGCTATGCCTCCTCCCTGCGCGAAACGGGCGAAACTTTCATCCCGATGGTCGGCAGCGGCTCGGCCGTGCTCGTCAATCTTCTTTTCAATTATCTTCTGATCTTCGGTAAATTCGGTTTCCCCGCCCTCGGCGTTGTCGGCGCGGCGGTCGCAACGGTCATCTCCCGCTTTGTGGAGCTCGCGATCATCGTGACCTACGCCCATACCCACACGAAGCGCTTCCCGTTCTTTAAGGGCGCGTACAGTTCGCTGCGCGTTCCCGGCAAGCTTGCGAAGGATATCATCATCAAGGGCACTCCCCTGCTTTTGAACGAAGCGCTCTGGTCGCTCGGCATGACGGTCATGACGCAGTGCTATTCAACACGCGGGCTTTCCGTCGTTGCGGCGCAGAATATTTCGAGCACGGTCTCGAACCTTTTCAACATCGTTTTCATGTCCATCGGCTCTTCTATAAGCATCATCGTCGGCAACCTTCTCGGCGCGAACAAGCTCGAGGAAGCGAAGGATTCGGACAGGAAGATCATCGCGCTTTCCGTCGCGACTTGCCTTTTCTTCGGCGCCGCGCTCGCCGTTTTCGCGCCGTTCATCCCGCGGCTGTATAAGACGGGCGAGGAGGTCATGCACCTTGCGACGCGCCTGCTTTGGGTCGCCGCGTTCATGATGCCGTTCTATGCCTTCACCCATGCCTGCTATTTCACTCTCCGCTCCGGCGGCCAGACGAGGATCACGATGCTGTTCGACAGCTGCTATGTATGGGCGATCTGCATCCCGGTCGCATTCTGTCTGAGCCGCTTCACCGCGCTTCCGATCCTTCCGCTCTATATCATCTGCTGTTCGCTGGAGCTCATCAAATGCGTGCTCGGCTATTTCTTCGTAAAGAGTGAGCGGTGGGTGGTGAATATCGTGAAGGATGAAGGCTGAAGCTTTGTATCAGTGAATATTGAATAGTTAATAGTGGCGGAGGATTATCCTCAGGCGGAAAATCTTTGAATAAAAGGTTTTGCGCCGGCTCGGTGTTGAAGCACAGTCATATATCACGATCTTTAAAGGCGGATATCATCGCCCGCCTTTTACGGCGGCGTACCGCCATTATGCACCGTTGGTATATAATGAATGGAATTCCCGCTTTAGGGCAGACGATTCGCTGCTGCAATAATTATTAATTTTTTCAATAATAAATATAAAAAAGGTTTTCCGTATAGGAAAACCCACATTCACTATTCATTATTCACTATTCAGTATTCACTATTAACTAATACTATTATAAGATCAATTTTCTTCATTCGACCGTAAAAAACCCCTGCTCGCAGTCCGCGCCTACGATATGCAGCGCTCTTCCCGCGGGGATGAATATCTCGTCGTTCTTCTTCGGCCTCGGGATGCAGTCCTCCGCCTTGAAAACGCCGTCTTCGATACGTCCGGAGGCGAGGAACGCGGGACCCTGCGCCGTTCCGGGAACTGTAATAAAGCAGCCGCCGAGACCCGGCGTCACAAGCACGAGCTTTTCCGGCTCCGTGAGCGTCTGCGCGGCGCCGGAATCAGCATAGCGGACCTCAAAGCTCTTTTCTTCGTTGAAAAGGTCGGTGCTCCTCGCCTGCTCGATCAGCCTCCGGCGGGAAGCGAACAGCGCCGCTGCGCCGCAGTCGCAGCAGACGAATTTCCTTCCGAGCGCCGCCGCGACGGCAGCAGTCGTTCCGCTGCCGAAGAAAAAGTCCGCAACGATATCCCCCTCGCGGGAGGAGGCGGAGATGATGCGGCGGAGCAGTGCCTCCGGCTTCTGGGTGGAAAAGCCCGTGCGCTCCGGATCGCGCTGATGGAGATGCTCTATATCATCCCAAACGTCGCTCGGGAAGACGGGATCATCCTCATAATAGCGGTATTCCTTTCCTCCGGAGCGGATGGAGAAATAGATCCGGCCGTTTTCATCGGCGCGGCGCTTCATATGGTTGCGGCGCACGTCCCCGCGGGGAACGCCCGTCGCAGCGATGTTGAAATAAACCCTTTTGGTTTTCCTGTAAAAGAGGATTGTGTCGTGCTTTCTCGAATAATGCTTCGTGGAGCGGCCGCCGGATCGATAGGACCAGATGAGCTCGTTCATCAGGTTGTCCGCGCCGAAGATCTCGTCCATCAGCATCCGGATCCTGCCGCTCATGCGGTAGTCGATATGGACGTAGATCGAGCCCGTATCCGAAAGCAGCTCGCGGCATTTTTCAAGGACGGTGCGCATCATGGCGAGGTATTCATCCGCGCTCTGCCTGTCGCTGTATGCCCTCACGGCGGTCTTGTCCTTGAATTCGAAGCTCCCGCCGGAGCCGAAGGGCGGATCGAGGTAAATGAGCTGAACCTTTCCGGTAAGACCGCTCCCTTCCGCGTCGAAGTCCTCCGCGCGGCCGGCAATGAGGCATCCGCTTCCGCCGAAGCGATGCAGTTCGCCCTTCACATCGGTTTTGATCAGCATGTTTTACATCCCCCGTGTTTGAAGTTTATTCCGCTGCGGCAGGTTCGCCCTCCGTTTTTCCCGCCTCCGCCTCTTTGAGCTCGAGCTTTTTCATCGCGCGCTCCATGATATAGGTGATCGCGGCGCCTGCGATGAACAGCGCGGCAATGATCGCGATATTGAGCGCGGTGAGAAGCGCTTCACGCGGGCGAAGGACTTCCTGGATGATGCAGCCCACAAGGGTCGCGATCAGGAAGCCGAAGAGGAAATAGAAGCTTTGGCGGTGGAAGCGCCGCAGCATTGTTCTTGCAAGCAGCAGCATCGGGACCGCAACGAGCAGGAAGCCGAGCGCCGCGAATGCCGCGAAGACGATGTTCTTGGCAGGATCGTCGAAGAAATGCGCGAAAACGTTCAAAAAGTTTTCATAGCAGTTCATATTGATGATTATGAACGAAGTGCTGACGCCCGGGGTCACGACTCCGAACATCACGACCGCGCCGCAAACAAGCGCGAGCAGCGGCGTCATTTCGCGCTGTGCACCGGCGGCAGTGTCGCCCATAAACAGCGAGAGCAGCACGAGCGTGAACGCGAAAGCGAAACCGATCAGGGTATAGATGAGGCTTGTCGGCTTAAAGGGCTTGCCATCATTGGCTTCCGCAATGAAGCTCGGGATGCTGCCGACGACAAGGCCGAGGAAGATGCTGATGACCTCCGTCTGGTATTTTGAAAAGGTCCTGTCGATCAGGAACATGAAAAGCAGCCAGCCGATCCCGCCGCCGATGATGAGCGGGAGGAGAAAGCGGAAATTCTTTTTCGGCGCTTTGAAGAAGCCCGTTAGGGCTTCGATCGTTTTCTGATAAATGCCCATCGAAACGGCAAGTATGCCGCCGCTGAGACCCGGTATGATCGCGCCGGCACCGATCACGAAGCCGGCAAGGAGTTTGCTGAGGAAGAGTTTCAAAGCTTAAAGCCTCCGGAAAGGAATGAGGGCGCCCCGGATCGCGCGGCATGCGGGACCGCAGACTACCCTGTTTTTATTATAACATAAACGCGCCGGAATTGGAACACCGAAAGCGAAAAACGGCGGAAATAAAAGCATTCGGCGCGGCCGAGGTTGACATCGCCCGCGGTTCATGTTATAACGCAGATGAAGAAAATCCACCGCGCGAAAGGATGCCGCATTATGAAAACGCTTTATCTCGATCTTTCTATGGGCGCCGCCGGCGATATGCTCTCGGCCGCCCTGTTTGAACTTCTGACCGACGAAGAAAAGGCCGTATTCCTTCGGAAAATGAATTCCCTCGGTCTCCCCGGAGTGACCGTTTCCGCCGAGCCCGCCGTGAAATGCGGCATCACAGGGACCCACATGAAGGTCCTTGTGAACGGCGAGGAGGAAGGCGCGCATGAGCATCACCATGAGCATCATCATGACCATGAACATGAACACGAGCATGAGCACGAGCATCATCATGAGCATGAACATGAGCACGAGCATCATCATGAACATGAGCATGACCATGAGCATGACCATGACCATGAGCATGAGCACCGTCATCACCACAGCAGTCTCGGGGATATCGTTGCGCTGATCGCTGGTCTACCTGTTTCGGAGGGCGTGAAGACCAACGCGAAGCTCGTTTACGCGCATATCGCGGAGGCGGAGAGCGCGGCGCACGGCAGGCCCGTTTCGGAGATCCATTTCCACGAGGTCGGAACGCTCGACGCCGTTGCGGACGTGACTGCGGTCGCGCTGCTGATGGAGATGCTTGCGCCGGATAAGGTCGTCGCCTCCCCCGTCCATGTCGGCAGCGGCC
>JAEEYN010000123.1 GCA_016288175.1 Bacillota bacterium
GTCGGGATGGACATAAGTGGTTTTTCCACGATCGACTTCGATCAGAACCCCGTCGACGGCACCATTTTCCGAAACGCGTCGCTCACTGTGATCAATTTCTGGGAAACCGGCTGCGGCCCCTGCATTTCGGAAATGCCCATTTTCCAGCAGGCGCATGAGTATTACAGCGCAACGCCCGAAGCCGATGTGCAGGTTTACACCGTGCTCTACGTCGGCCAGGGCTCGACCGTTCCGGAGGGCATCTCCATTCTGCAGGACTACACCTTCGGCAAGCTCATAATAGACAGCGTTCTTTCCGAAGCGCTCGAGGCAACGGAGATTATGCCAGGCATGCTCGCCTTCCCGGAGACCATTCTGGTCGATTCAAACGGCATCGTGCGATATCATCACTTTGCTTCGTATCAGAACTTTAACGAGCTTCAGGGCGAGATACAGCAGTGGCTTGCCCAGGTCCCCCCGGTCTCGCCGACCGATCCGCCCGCGCCGGTTGCCGCCGACGGTGACGCCGACGGCGACGGCACAACGAACGTGACCGACGCGTTGCTCTGCCTTCGCTCCTCGATGGGAGTTGTCGTGTTCAGCGAAGAACAGACCGCGCACTGCGATATGGACGGCGACGGAAACGTGACCGTCAGAGACGCGCTCTCCATCCTGCGCATCGCGATGGGGCTTTTGCCCCGGTGATCTTCAATAAATAAAGGAGGCACTTCGAAATGAATATCAAACGAATCATCTGCATCCTGCTGACCGTTCTGCTGTTTGCCCTGGTCATGCCTTCCGGGCTTGCGAAGATCGCGGTCGATTCCGCGCGCGAAAAAGCCATGCTGGGCCTGCTCGAAAAGGTCTGGAACGAGCTTGACTCGGTCGAGAGCGAGCTCATGGGCTCAGGCGCCGATATGGACGAGGTCACTGCGGCCGTTCATCGCGCAGCCGCTTCAAATCAACTGGTCGACGAAGGAAGCGTGAGCTCCATCCGCAGCAATGGCTTTACGTTCAGAGTCAGCGGAATGCTCTGCAATTATAACTACACCAACCGCAATTCGGTGCACGAATCCGCCATCGACGCGGAGCTGCTCGTCGATATCGCGGACGCCCTGGGCACGAGGAACGGCGCGGAGGAGCTCAACGTTCTGCTCATCGGACCGTTCTACGGACAGGACGCCAACTTCACCAATCAGTACCCCAACGAAGCCGCTTCGATCGCCGAAGCGACGGGTGGAAGCTGCACGATCCTCTCAGCGTCAAACGCGACCGGACCGAACATCGCTGCGGCGATGCCCGACGCAGGCATAGTGCTTATGGACTCGCACGGTGCGGACGGATATCTTGCGCTGACCACGAACGAGGGCATCACTTCCGAGGATTATCAAAACGGCTGGGCTTCCAGCTCCGGCAGCAATTCCGCCTATATCGACGGCCGCTACATAGAGCATCATGTTCCCCGCGAACTGCCCAACAGCATCGTTTGGATGGCCTTCTGCGAGGGCATGATAAGGAGCAATCACGGCGAGACCGGCGCAGCGCTGCTTCGCGCGGGCGCCGGCTGCGTCTACGGTTATTCGCAGGCGGTCACCTTCGGCGGCGAATACCGCTATGAAACGCATTTCTGGAACAACATGAAATATAACGACACGACCGTTGCGGAAGCGTTCAACGCCATGACGGCGGATCTCGGCAACTGGGATCCCCTTATGGATTCGTCAAACGGTTCGGCATTCCCCGTTATAATGAGCCCCGTCGATCCGTACCCCTCCAATCCCGACAGCCATCAGACCGTTCACTGCGACTGGAGGCTTTTCGGCGCGGAGGCCGATCCCGTTGAGCTCGAGAGCTACAGTCTCTCTCCGGACTCCATCGATATCTATGTCGGCAACTCTTCCGCCGTGCACTTCGACAGGGTCCCGGAAAACGCCAACAACTACGATCTCGTATGGCACAGCGAGGATGAGAGCGTCGCAACCGTAATCGGCAACGACAACGTGGTTCGCATCACGGGTGAAGCCCTCGGCTCCACGCAGGTCTACTGCGATGTGTTTGTAAACGGCGCCAACGCCGGCAGGGCATACGCCAGCGTCAATATCATTCCTCTGCCGCCGATCAGCGAAGCGCTGAACGCGGAAGGCGGAAGCCTCGATTTCACTTCAACGCTGAATCCCTGGCAGACGGTGCTTATCGACGGAAGGCTTGCCGCCAAGTCCGGCAACAGAGGCATCAACAATTCCACATCAACGCTCCGCCTCGTGCTCGAGATGGAGGCAGGCGAAACGCTGACCTTCGACTGGAAGGTATCGAGCGAAAACTTCGACAAGCTCGGCTTCTACGCGAACAATCAGCTCCAGGGCAGCCAGATCTTCGGCGCGCCCGATTGGGAGACCAAGGTGTTTACGGCTCCGAACAGCGGCACCTATACCTTTGAGTGGCGCTATATAAAGGACGCCAGCGTCAACGCTCTTGACGACTGCGGATACGTCGATAACGTGGTCTACAGCGGATCGGTCCCGATCGTTGTGACGCCCGGCGACGTGGACGGCAGCGGCACCGTGACCATCATCGACGCGCTGATGGTCATGCGCTTCGCAATGGGCATACTCCAGCTCACGAATGATCAGCAGGCCATCGCTGACATGGACGGCAACGGCACCGTCAATGTGTCGGATGCGGTGACCGTGCTGCGCGCATCCATGGGCTTGCGGCGAGCGACGGAGCCAGTCGGGCTCCGGACAGGCGAAAGGCTTCTTCCCTTTTGAGACGCTGCGCGGTTTTCACACGCTGACTAAAAATACAGGAAATATACACCCGCTTTTCAAAAATGCGTTTTGAGCCTGTTTTCGCCTGCTCTGAAACGATACGATGCCCCCTCTGCTTTGAAAGGTGCAGGTAGTCAAAGGAAAAAAGAACCAAAATGAAACGAGACGGCAGAAGATACAC
The DNA here is from genome assembly GCA_016288175.1 of Bacillota bacterium. Taxonomy (GTDB): domain Bacteria; phylum Bacillota; class Clostridia; order Christensenellales; family CAG-138; genus PeH17. The sequence continues at coordinate 2,929 of JAEEYN010000123.1, forward strand.
ATTGTATCGTCTGCCGTCTCTGTGTTGTGACTGTCTCATCGTGTCGATACAAATGCTCCCTCCGTGTTTTGAGGGTGCATTTTCCACAGAGGGTTCAAACTCGGAACAAGCTTTTTGCACGCAGCTTGTATCGCTTTGCAAGTGTGTTTTCAACAATCTTGAAGGTTTCTTGTTTGTTCTGCAATATAACTTTGCAGCAGAAATCGACATCGCCGATCATGCCTTCCAGAGGCTGTGCAGATTGCAGTAGGCGTAGACGGCCTCGACCTCGTCGCCCTCACAGATGCTGAAGCAGACCTTGGGCTCGTCGCCGGGGTTCAGCGCCTTGCGCTGGTTGCCCGCCTTGGTCTTGAGGGAGACCCATTCGATATAGTGCTCCGGGAGCATCGGGTGCGGCGCCGAACCGACGGAGACCCTGACGGTCGTTCCGTCCACTTCAACAACGGGCACGTGCTTCTCGACGGAGGCGTCGGTAGATGAGGGGATGATCTCCTGCATCGGCTCGCCGCAGCAGATCACGGGAACGCCGGTCTTTTTGACGATCGCGATGATCTGGCCGCAGTGTTTGCAGCGGTAAAACTTCATTTCCATGGTGATTATCTCCTTCCGGTATTTGATGATCTCATTATAACAGACCTTGCTTGATTTGTCATCATTTTTACGGAAGAACTGTTTTTTTGTGCGGCATTATCCGCTCGTCAATCGGTCGTACAAACCGGCTTACCGGTTTAATGACATTTCAATATTTCCCGAGGCATAAACCATAACTTTTTGTAAAGATTCAGCTGTCAAGCAGCCATGGCGCCAAATAAATTAACTTATATGGTTGACATATATAACCGCTTATGGTATACTTATTTTAGCCGAAAAGGTCAAGGAGGATAAAACATGCTCACGAGTATAGGGAAATACCTGCGTAAGCTGCGGATCGATAACGGCGAGGTGCTGCGCGATATGGCACAAAAGCTAAGCGTTTCATCATCATTTCTGTCGTTTGTCGAGAACGGAAAAAAGAAGATGCCGCAAGCCTGGCAGGAAAGAATCAAGGATATCTATCAACTAAGTCCCGCCCAGCAGGCTGAATTCGATAGTGCGATCGCGGAAACGAGCAACACTATTGAGCTTGATCTCCGCACGGCATCGGACTCTGAAAGACAGCTGGCAATCTCATTTGCCCGGCAGTTTGACTCACTGGATGAGGAAACAAGCAGGAGGATCTTATCGTTACTGAAAAAATCAAAGCCGGAGGACTGAATTTGGAAAACTATTTTGTGGAAGCCAAATCACGTAAAGAACTGCGTATGTTAGCTACTATGGTCAGGAAGAAGCTCGGCTTTGAAAATGAGTTGCGAATACCAATTGTCGAGCTCCTTGATGTGTTCTCCGTTGTCCTTAACAATTTCAATTATGAAATCGTTTCTGATCATGAGCTGCCGGCTGACAGGCATGCTGAAACAGAGATCATGTCAGGCACTATTCGGATTAAGGAAAGCATCTATGAGCGTGCCTGCAACGGTGAAGGCCGTGACAGAATGACGGTAGCACACGAAATAGCCCATTATTTGATGCTGCGTGTTTTTGGTTTTAAGTTATATCGGAACGTTGGCAAGAGGGAGATCAAATCCTTCGAGAGCCCAGAGTGGCAGGCTAAGTGCTTTGCAGGTGAATTCATGATATCTCATGCCCTGACTGCAGCAATGGAGCCTGAGGAAATAGCGGATAAATGCGGTGTGTCCTTTGAAGCAGCGCTTTATCAGCATGACCACCGATAAAGGAACGTTTTGGTTTAATTCGTCCGTGAAAGGGGTGATGTTTATTGATTGCATTGAATAAAAGAAAAGCACTGCAGAGATTGTTGGCGCAATTTGCCGCAATGCTTAACTCCGAGTATTTCTACTCATTACCCTATGAGTAATATAGCATAACTCGGAGGAAAATTCAATAGATTTTGCAAAAAAGTGCAAAAAGTTAAGGAAGCCTTCGAGTGTTTCTACTCATTACCCTTGCATAGAAGCACTCTGAAGGCTCGGCCTCAGGACGAAATAACGTTAATCTCATTGTCCTGTTGTACGAGTAGGGCAATCAGATGATTCATCCTTGCCTTTAGGAGTTTATATGCGTAAGACGATTTTTGATGACGGTTTTCAGGCATATCTGACTGAGGGAGCTACCCTAGTAGGTGATGCAGGAATACCAATGCTGATGAATCTGAATAATGCTCAGGTTCCTAAAAGTTTGGTGCCGTTCAGCAAGGCTAAGACTTGTCCTAACAAACGTCAATACGTTCATTTCTATCAGCATGATAGGGAATTTTCGAGAGTATTGACTGCCACAGACAAGTATCTTCCTCTTCTTAGCTTATACGACGGTGTCATTTCACCCGATTGTACCATGATGATTGGTCAATCGACTTGCCTCCAGCAGGCAAATACCTATATGAACCGCGCAGTTGGATTCTACCTTCAAAAGAACGGAATCCCTGTCATTCCAAATATACGTTGGAGCGACGAGTCAAGTTTTGCTTATTGCTTTCTCGGTGTTCATCCCGAAACGATGGTTTCTGTAAGTACGCATGGATGCATACGATCCAAGCATCAAAGAGAACTGTTTCGAACAGGGATGGAAGCTATGCTCGAAGCTCTGCGGCCTTCAACCGTTCTCGTTCACGGGTATATGCCAAACGACATATTCGGTCAATTCTACGGTCAGGTTGAGTTTCATAGATTCGCCAGCGAATTTGAAACCACCCATCTGAAGGAAGGTGATTGATATGGGCACCTGCTATAAGGTCGGTTCTGTCTATTTCCGAAGCATAGGCCAGAACATACTTATTACTTCTTCAAAGTATCAATACAAAGATGGTCGCTTTGGAGTTAACAGTCCGAGTACGGGTGAAAGAACTCGTAATATAGCCTCAGCGGATCCTTTGGCTACAGCATACGATTTTTATAACAAGATCGCCTTTGGTGGCAAGGAAATTGTTATGAAGAACGGTTCGCTGAGAATTACCCATATGTCGGATGGGACGATAATCACAATGAGAACGAGCTCTTACTCTGATGGTACGCCTGCTGTGCAGATCAATATTACTAACAGCACGCACTCAGGTGGAGTAAAGGAGCAAAAAATCCACTTTATCCTGGAGGAAAAACCATGAAAACTATAGACATTCGCTTTTCTATTGAAACGATCGATACTATTCGCTCTCTGATAGGTCAGCGTTTTGAAAGCCTCAAGCATGATCCGTTTATCTTCTCGCCTTCCGTATACGGGATCGTTGGCATGGTTATTGGCGGTAAGAGCTATACAATAACTAACCAAGTCGAAGTTTTAGACTACTATGGAAAGACCGAAGATGTGGCCGTATTTCATTTCCAGCCTGCGGAATATGAGAGCATAGAATCTTTCATGGATGAGGGCAACATGATAGAGTACCCCGTTGAGAATCGCATCACGGAGATTCGCATTGTTAATGAGAATCAACGCCTATTCCACCACGATGAGCAAATCTATGATGTTTACACGGTCAGAGGTATAATCTTCGTTTTAGAGGACGGCCGGGAGATTTCTTTTGAAAAACCGATATGGTTTTCCGAGGAGATCTACATCCAAAAAGGCTATGACCTCATAGAAAAGTTCGCTCCGTTTGAGGAATTTGCGGAGGGATGGAATGGAGATTATCATGGAGAGTGTTCGAGAGAAATAACCGTTATTTCATAACGGAATAAACACATTACGGTGTTTGATAACAGTGACGATGATACTAGGGGAATCATAGTGTCGAGGCTTGATACCATTTTTGAAGAGATACATCGCTTTGAGGCAGATATCTCCTCAAAATGGAACCAATAATCTATCGTCCTTTCTTAACACCCGATATGTCCCCGAGCCATGATTGGACGGGGACATTTATTATGCTTGTAGATAAAATTTGCTCTACTTGGGGCCGGAACGCTTTGCTGCTCACGCTTGGCGCCCGGAGCGGAATCGGTGGTCGCGCAGAAGACGGTCGGGGCTGCTCCGCGGTATTGCCCGGTTCCGATCCACAGCATTGCTCTCGTTGAAAACCGGCTGCGGATGTGGTAAAATTGTTTCGATGATTCGATATTTGCGGAGGCAGCCAATGGAATACAAAATCGAGGAGCTGACGAAGGAAGAAGCCGGGTACATCGGCGAAAAGATCAACGGGATCGTACCGCGCGAAGTTGACGCGGACGAAGAAGAGTTCGTCATTAAAGTCGAGGACGAAAACGGCGTAACGATCGGCGGATGTGTCGCGACAGCTTACGAATACCACTGGTCGAGAGTGCTTCTTGACGAGCTCTGGGTGGATGAACGCTATCGCCATCACGGGATCGGCTCCATGATCATCCGCGAAGTCGAGCGCATCGCAAGGGAGAAGGGCTGCCGGGTCGTGACGCTCGGTACCGCAAGTTATATGGCAAGACCGTTCTATGAAAAGCACGGCTACACGGTCTTCACGACGCTGAAAAAGACAAACGGCTATATCTCTTATTCATTGGTCAAATACCTTGAAAAGGATACGCCTTGCTACGTGCCGACCGACAACAGCGGTACGCGCTTTAAGATTTCGTTCGGCAATGACGACGACGCGGAAGTGATCGGAAAAGGTCTTTACGCATACGACGAAGCCTACGATCAGAATTTCGAAAGCGTTGATTTTTATAAGAAGCTTGTCGGATCTGACGGAAAGTTCGCGGCGGGCGTGATCGCGGACGCGAACAAAGGCGACATCGGTTTCGTCAACGCGCTGTTTGTGGAGGAGCCGCTGAGGCGAAAAGGCCTTGGCACGCATCTTTTGAAGGAAGCGGAAAGATTCGCAAAGGAAAACGGCGCTTCGATGGTCTTCACGAGCGCGGGCGACTGGAACGTCGGCTTCTTCCAAAAGAACGGCTATCTGATAAGAGGTGAGCTCAAAGACGTTCCCAAGGGACACGACTGCTACGAGCTCTATAAAATGATCTGAAGCATCAAAGAAGACCGAAAAATCGGGAGTTGCGGAGGGCAGAATGACCGCAGAAGAATTATGGACAAAATCCGGATTAACCGGCTCATATGAATCATGGGCATTTGGCGATGCGCCGGACAAACTGGCAGCGTTAGTTAAAAACGGTGTGAAAACTGCTACCTGTTCGGCATATGATCTGTACCAAACTGGCAGCGAACCGCTTCCGAAAGAAGGAGATTACAGCGTTATTCTCGATTCAAACGGCGAGGCAGTATGTATTGTGAAAACAGTGAAGGTTTGCATTACAGAGTTTCATCTGGTTTCAGCAGAACACGCTTATAAGGAAGGCGAAGGCGATAGAACCTTAGAGTATTGGAGAAAAGTACACACGGATTTTCTGATTCGTGAACTTTCGAAATTACATCTGACATTTTCCGAAAACACAAAAGTGGTGTGTGAAGAATTTGAA
>JAEEYN010000124.1 GCA_016288175.1 Bacillota bacterium
ATCCCAACGATCGAACACTTCGTTCTCGATCGGAGAAACCGGAGGTTCGGGTGCGATTGCCGCAGCACCTTCCTCGACCTGCTGTTCGGAGATTACGGTTTCCATATCCCAACCGTAGAAACGCACCGTGTAGTAGGTGGGTTCGACCGGCTCCGGAGCGGAAACATACTTATAAATATAGATCGCAGTCGCGTTCTGTGAGGTCGTGTACCTCCGGCCGGCATTGGTATCGCCGGAGGAATAGGAGAGGTAGTAGTAACCGTCGGTGTCGACCTGGTTGTTGAAGGCCTTGTCGCTCTGGTAGAGCCACGCGACTCCGGTGTTGGAGGGGTAGAGGTACTGAGCAGAGTCAAGCCCCATGTACTTGCCGTTGCCGACATTCTGCCAGGTATAACCGGCGGATGCGCTGCCCTGGGGGATCCAGGTGATCGCATCGGCGTTGACGCTCGCGGCGAGAGTCAGGGTATCGTCGCTGTTGACGGTGACCGCAACAGTGTTCAGATAGTGGTTGCTGCTGACGATCGAGTTGCCGACGGCATAACCGGTGGTGCCGCTGATCGAACCGCTGTCAACGATGATGTACCTTTCTCCGACTTCGACTTCATCAACAAGCATCCAGCCTTCGAAATCCGTAACGGTGACGGTCGCGGTGCAGCTGAGATCGGCATTTGCAATGTTGTCGTGGACGTTCGCAGTGATAGTTGCGGTGCCTTCGCGTACGCCGAGAACGGTATTGCCGTTGATCGCGGCGACGTTCGGGTTGGAGCTTACGAATTCAACGGTGTAATCGGCGCTGTAAGGAGTTACGCTCAGGCGGAGCGTGGCGCTGTTGCCGGTATAAAGCTCAACATCGTTGAGAGAAAGGCTCTCGATGGGTTCGGGATCACCATCGCCGAAGAGCAGCCAGGTGCAGTTGACGGTCTGCGCTGCGTCGGGATTGGAGGGGAAGGGATCGACGGGGCTCATCATGATCGGGTAAGCGTCGCCGTGAGGATCGGGGATGCCCCACTGTGCGACCATCGCGTTGTAGGATTCAGCGGCGGTCTCACCGTTCTTCATATGGGTCCAGAAGGTTGCTTCGTATTTATAGTCGCCCGCGAAAGTGACGCTCTGGGAATAGCCGTAAACGGCGCCTGCGCCGGCCTCAAGCAGAGCGTAACCGGTGGTGCCCTGACCCTGGCGCTTCATGCCTTCGCAGATCGCCATCCAGACAAAGCAGTTGGAAAGCTGGGTGGTGATGTGGTTCTGGATATAGCGTCCGTCGATGAATGCGGCGCTGCCGGAGCTGACAGCCCAGCCGTTGCTGTAGTCCTGCTGAGTGATGCCGGAATTGGTGGTCAGGCAGAGGTAGGAAGAAGTTCCGCTCTGGGTGCCGTGACTGTCGAAGATAACGACGCCCTTATCCGGGAAGTTCTGCGCGATGGCGGGGCCGGTCGCGCCGGTGCTCTGGAGCAGGGTATAGGTGCCTCCGGTCGCGTTGGCGATGGACTGCGCCTCGTTCTTATACTGGTCGGTGAAGCTGCTGTCCTGGCCGTAGTAGGGACCAATCAGAAATACGTTCGGGGATTCCGCGCTGCGGGTCGCGGACTTGCCGCTGCCGGGGACAACGATCATGGTCTCGGTCACAGGCTCGCAGTTCGTATCGAGCTCGTTGCGAAGACGGTAATTGTACGCGCAGTACATGCCGTCGACGGTGAAGAAGAAACCGTCCTTCGTGAAATCGGAGAAACCGTCGGCGTCAACGGCTTCGATGTTCAGAGCCGTTTCATAGACGGCTTTGATAACATCCTTGCGGTTCATGCCCGAAGCGATCGCTTCGGCTTCGACCGCATCGAGAACGGCCCAGGTGTTGTCAAGCGTGCGCATTGCTTTCGCTTCGCTTGCCGCGGCGGCGATCTCTTCCGCGAAGGAAGCGACCGGAACTGCGGCGAGCACGAGCACAAGAGCGAGCACGGCTGCAAAGAGTTTGCGGATCTTCATTTTACTCCTCCTGATGAATATTCTCCGCCCCGTTTTCCACCGTAAAAGGCGAACGGCGGGGCAGAACTTTAACTTCTTTATTATATTGCAAAGCATTACCGCCCGTCAATTGTACAGTTTTGTTTTTTCTTGGGTATGTTCGCTTTGATTTTTGCGGAGGAACGAAGACGAAGCATGCAACAGCTTGAAAAATATAATCTCAAATATTCCAAAATAACGGGATTTTCTCTTGACATTTGCCTTCGGTTTCAATATAATAGCGCTTGTGCTTTGCTTATGGTGGAGGATTGCGGTCACCAGCCCCGTCCGTTGTCGGAAATCTTAGCAAAAAATAAGAAATTCAACATACCTTTGGAGGACATGGCATGAAAAGCTATATGGCAAAAGCAGAGACCATGGAGCGCAAGTGGTACATCGTTGATGCAGAGGGCATGGTGCTCGGCCGTCTCGCATCCCAGGTTGCCGCGATTCTCCGTGGAAAACATAAACCGATCTTCACTCCCCATGTGGACTGCGGTGATCACGTTATCATCATCAATGCAGACAAGGTCGTCATGACCGGCCGCAAGCTGGATGAGAAGATCTACTATCATCACACCGGTTATCCCGGCGGACTGAAGATGACTAAGTATCGTGAGCTCCTCGAGAAGAAGCCCGAATTCGCGGTCTATGAAGCGATCCGCCGCATGATGCCGAAGGGCCCCCTCGGCAGCCAGATGCTCACCAAGCTCCGCGTTTACCGCGGCAGCGAAGCTGAACATAAACATGACGCCCAGAAGCCCGAAGTTCTCGTGCTCAAATAATAGGGAAGGAGAATAAAACCATGGCAGCTACCACTCAGTATCTCGGAACCGGCAGGCGTAAGAGCTCCGTTGCCCGCGTTCGTCTCGTTCCCGGCACCGGCGCTATCACCGTCAACAAGCGCGACCTCGACGATTATTTCGGATATGAAACCCTGAAGATGATCGTTCGCGCTCCCCTCGTTCTGACCGAAACCCTCGGCAAGTTCGACGTGATCGTCAACGTCTACGGCGGCGGTTACACCGGACAGGCGGGTGCGATCCGTCACGGCATTTCCCGCGCTCTTCTCGATGTCGACGCGCAGGAATACCGTCTGGCCCTCAAGAAGGCCGGCTTCCTGACCCGTGACCCCCGCATGAAGGAGAGGAAAAAGTACGGCCTCAAGGCAGCCCGTCGTGCTCCTCAGTTCAGCAAGCGTTAATCGGGAATTCAAATCATCAAAAAACTCCGGAACCTTTTGGCTCCGGAGTTTTTCGTTTGTAAAAGACGGCGAATCTCCGATGCTTCGACTGGGAACGCCGGTTGCGCGTCAGAGCTATGGACATTTTCCCTCAGGCGAAGTATAATCAATAATATCAAACTCGTCTACAACGGAGGAAGACTTCTGTGGGAATGACTTACAGCACGCTTCATTTGTACGGCGTTGAAAAGCCTGCGTTGATACCGCTGCTTGCGCCGGAGGATATTCTGCGGGAGCAGAACGAACCGTGGCTGAGCGTAGTGCCGCCGCATGATCCGGATTCCGAGCAAAGACTTGAAAAAATAGCCAAATGCCTTACAAAACAAGACGAGAAGGCCGCCGCACTGCTGTTCTTTTATTTTGACGATGATTTTTTCCGCTGCGGTCTCTACAGAAACGGCAAGAGGGCCGCGTCCATGGCAAGCAGCGATACTTGGATGAAGCTCGCAAAGCAGCTCGACCTGTTATTCCCGGACGAGACGCCGTCCAAAGCGCTTCGTTATGCACCGAAGTGCAGCGATCTCGAAGAGCAGCTCTCACTTTTTGAGGAAACCGTCGGGACGGCGTTTTTCGATATCCCGGAGGAGGAACCGCGCCTCGTGATGCGCTCGGATAAGACCCTTGGGGAGATCAAGGCGAGGGAAACAGAGCTGAAGAAACGCCCGAATCGATTCAAACTCACGGAGCTGCCGCCGGAGCAGTGGCCGGAGGATCTGAGGATCCGCGAAGCGCTTTTGAAAAAGCGCCGTCCGGAATGGCGGGAATATGACCTTTCAACGCTGCTGTTCGCCGATGATATGAAGGATTACCGCATTCCGGGCGGTGAAGGAGCCGTCGGTTATCCTTTCTTCGGAGGCGGGAATTTTCGGAAAAATTTGCTCTTGTACGACCCCAAAACCGGCGAGCACAGGCGGATCGGACCGCTGCAGGAGGACCTGCGCCGCGCCGTATGGCAAATGAAAAACGGCGGTCTTGTAGTGTTGTCAGCCCGGGATGTTAAAGAGGTTGAAACGGAAAACGGCCGCTGGGCCGGCGGAGGGAAAGACGGGCTGAGTTTCATCGACCCCGACGGGACGGAGCGCCGGCGCTTCGAGCCGGTGATCAGTCGGCATCAGAATCTCCTGTATGCCGGCACCACGGCAAACGGCGTCGTGACGCTGTTTGCCCCGGGTATCAACGCGCTGAAGGCCGACACTCTGTTTTTGCAGATAGATGGCGAAACGGGCGAATTGCTGCGCTCCCACAGCGTTCCGGCAGAGGACGCCGTGCATGCGCTGATATACGTAAAAGGGATGCACGCTTTCGTGTACTGCAGGCGCAATGAGAATGAGCTCGTCATCCTGAACGAAGAGCTGGAGGAAACTAAGCGTCTCCGAAACTACGGCGGATTCTATGAATTCAACGGCGACGATCTTTTCCGCGGCAGCACAGTTTGGCAATACAATTACAATAAGACAATAAACCTGTTCGATCTGCGTGACGGGACGAACAGCGAGATCCGTCTTGAAGTCCCGGCTTTTCCGCTTACAATACTGCCGGACGGTCGGATCCTCGGAGTAAACGAAAAGCAGAACATTCTGACTGTATTCGACGGGGACGGCGCCGTGATCGCGCGCTGCAAGGTGCCGGGGAGGCTGCGGCACGTGTTTGCGGAAGACGGCAGGATCTGCATTTCGGAACTGCGAGGGCTGGATACGCACGGCTTTATTTACGATGAACTGTTCGATGAAACCTCAACTCACGTCTGGCGATTGGATCCCGCCGAACCGATAATACGATGAAAACGATTTATTTTAACGGAAAAGTTTATACCGGAGCTCTGCCGCTCGTTTCCGCTTTCGCTGTTGAAAACGGACGCTTTACAGCAGTCGGAAACGATGAAGAGATAATGAAAACATCCGAAATCGGGGATAAGCGCATCGACCTCGGCGGACGCTTCGTCTGCGCCGGGTTCAATGATTCCCACATGCATCTTGTGAATTTCGGGCAGGTGCTTTCCGCCGCGCCGCTTGCAAAGCATACTGGAAGCCTTGCGGAAGTTATCGCCTGCATGAAGGCGCACCTTGCGGAGCATCCTCCGAAAGCGGGGCAGTGGCTCACCGGCCGCGGCTGGAATCAGGATTATTTTTCGGATGTTAAGCGGATGCCCAACCGTTTCGACCTC
>JAEEYN010000125.1 GCA_016288175.1 Bacillota bacterium
GGGACGAGGGATGCTATAATCTTATGGCTATGGAAACTAACGAGATCAAAACCGCAAATTTGAAGGAAGCCGAGCTTCTTGCAAAGCAGAACAAGATGGGCCACCTGCCGATCGGGAAGCTCCTGTTCGGGATGTCCGTCCCGATGGTCATATCCATGCTCGTCCAGGCGCTCTACAACGTCGTGGACAGTTATTTCGTTGCCAAATTCAGCAACGACGCGCTGAACGCGGTGTCGCTCGCGTACCCGATCCAAATGCTGATGATCGCGGTATCGGTCGGCACTTCGGTCGGCATGAACTCCTATATCTCGCGCAATCTCGGCGCGGGCGAGGTGAAAAACGCGAACAAGGGCGCGTCGAACGGCGTCTTCCTGCTGATCTGCTCTTCGCTGATCTTCGCGGCGCTGAGCTTTGTGATAAAGCCTTTCTTCAAGCTGTATTCGGACGATCCCGTTCTGATCGGCCTCGGCGTGGACTATCTGCGCATCTGCATGCTGTTCAGCATGGGCGTTTTCATCCAGCTCGGCTGCGAAAGGATCCTGCAGTCGATGGGCAAGACCTCGCTTTCGATGGTCACCCAGCTCATCGGCGCGATCGTCAACATCATCCTCGACCCGATCATGATCTTCACGCTCAAAATGGGCGTCAAGGGCGCCGCGTACGCCACGGTCATCGGCCAGTGGATCGGCATGATCGTCGCCCTCGTGCTCGTCGTGGGCAAAAAGCACGAGGTCACGCTGTCGTTCAGGCATTTCCGCCCCTGCCGCGAGACCATCGCGGATATCTACCGTGTGGGTCTTCCGAGCATCATCATGCAGGCGATCACTTCCGTCATGATCTCCGGCATGAACATGATCCTCTCCCGCGTGCTTGCGGACGTCGGCGGCAAGGCGGCGACCAGCATCGTGGGCGTGTATTTCAAGGTCCAGTCCATGATATTCATGCCGCTGTTCGGCGTCACGAACGCCAGTATGTCCATCCTTGCGTATAATTACGGCGCGGGGAACCGTCTGCGCCTCGTCAAGGCCTGGAAGATGACGCTGATCGTTGCGATCTGCATCATGGCGGCCGGCACGCTCGTATTCCAGCTCTTCCCCGGGAAGATCATCGCGCTGTTCGATCACGACGGCTCCATCACCTCCGGCGGCACGGCGGCGTTCCGCATCATCTCGCTTTCGTTCATCTTCGCGGCGGCGTCGATCACGAACTCCGTCACCTTCGGCGCGCTCGGCCGCGGCGTTTCGAGCATGCTGATGAGCATCATCCGCCAGCTCGTCGTCCTGCTTCCCGCGGCGCTGATCCTCGCCCTCGTTTTCCACAGGGTCGAATCTGTGTGGTGGAGCTTCTTCATCGCGGAATTCGCGGCGCTCGCGTTCAGCTTCATAGTGCTTGCGAAGCTGTGGAGGACCGAGATCAGGGACCTGCCGGACGGAACGGCGGTGTAAAAGAAAATAGGCATAAGGGCTTAAAAACGGAGGGAGCGGGCTTTCCGCTCCTTTTCCTTTGTGCCGGGCCGCGGTTTCGATCGAAAAAGCAAATTTTTGCGGCGCTTTTTATTGACAATCCCGTATTAAATGAATATAATAGGCTAAATTGGTATGGGGGTTTGGACTTCGGGCGCAAACCTCGTTTGATTTTTGCGCCGGAAGAGGCAAATACCCCGCCCATTATTTCAGGAGGTTTCCCATGGCAGAAGCAGTACTTCTTACAAAAGCAGGCAAAAAAGAACTTGAAGATAGACTCGAATACTTGAAAAACGACCGCCGGAAGGAGATCACCGAGGCCATCGCCGTCGCGCGCAGCTTCGGCGACCTCAGCGAGAACGCGGAATACGACGCCGCGCTGGACGCGCAGGCGCATAACGAGCTTGAGATCCAGGAGATCGAGGCAAAGCTCAAGAACGTCGTCGTCATCGACGAATCCGAGATCAGCGTCAACACCGTTTCGCTCGGATCCCTCGTCAGGCTCAAGCTCGTGGACCTCGGCGTTGAGGAAGAGTACCAGGTCGTGAGCGAGACCGAGGCGAAGCTTGACGTGACCCCGAAGCGCATCTCCCGCGATTCCGCGATCGGCGGAGGCGTGCTGGGCCACAAGGTCGGCGAGACCATCGCCATCGAGACCCCCGGCGGCGTGATGAAGGTCAGCATCCTCGGCATCAGAAGATAAAACAGGATAAGGATAAATGGAAGAAAACAACAATCAGAACAGAAACAACGAAGCCGCTCAGAACGAAAAGGAAATGAGCGAGCTCCTTCAGATCCGCCGCGACAAGCTGGCGGCGCTTCGCAGCGCGGGCAAGGATCCGTTTGAGATCGTCCGCTTCGATTTCACCCACCGCAGCGCGGACATCAAGGAAAACTTCGACGAGCTGGAGGGCAAAGAGGTCTCCGTCGCCGGCCGCATGATGGCAAAGCGCATCATGGGCAAGGCGAGCTTCGCCGGCGTCCGCGACGCGAAGGGCGACATCCAGATCTACGTTCGCCGCGACGACGTGGGCGAGGAGAGCTATGCCGATTTCAAGGCATACGATATCGGCGATATCCTCGGCGTTCGCGGTGTCGTGTTCCGCACGAAGAC
>JAEEYN010000126.1 GCA_016288175.1 Bacillota bacterium
ACATAGTCAAGAAAAAACAAAACAACTCGGATACATATGAATTGTTGAATGAACATATCCCACAGGATTTTTCCTTCTTTATACGAACGGCCGGTCAATCGTCACGACGGCGTAATACTTTCCGCCTTCGATCCGCTCGGCGGCTTTGTCGATCTCCTCGCGGACCTGCTCGGGCGTGAGACGGTAGCCGAACGGCACGACGACGTCGAAGATCATGTTGGTGTGCGTCGGGCCGGGGACGATGCGGAAATCGTGGAGCATCAGCTCGGGACCGATCTTTTCAAGCGCCGCTGTCATCTCCGCCTTCAGCCGCTGCGTCCGTTCGTCGTTTTCGGCAACGGGATCGAGATGGATCGTAACATCGCAGCCGAGCTCGGCGCGGAGCCTGCGTTCGGCGTTGTCGATGATATCATGCGCCTCGAAAACATTGTCCGATTCCGTCATCGGGACTTCGGCATGGAGGGAGATCATCCGCCTGCCGGGGCCGTAATCGTGGATCACGAGGTCGTGGACGCCGCTGATCCCTTCGAAAGAGGTGACGGTATCCGTGATCCGCCGGACGAATTCGGGGTCGGGCTTTCCGCCGAGCAGAGGCGCGATCGTGGAACGGATCGATCTGACGCCGGAATACAGCACGAAGAGGGAAACGAGGGCGCCGCACCAGCCGTCGACAGCAAGGCCCGTGAATCTTGAAACAAGCGCGGAAACGAGCACGACGGAAGTCGCGATGCTGTCCGAAAGGGAGTCGACGGCGGTCGCGTGGAGGGTCGCGGAACCGATCTTTTTGCCGATCCTGCGGTTATAGACGAACATATAAAGCTTCACCGCGATGAAAACGGCGAGCAGTACGGCCGTCAGCACGGAAAACTCAACGGCCTTCGGCTCGATGATCTTTTCGACGGAGGTCTTCAGCAGCTCAAAGCCCATGAGGATGATCGCGGCGGAAACGAGCAGACCGGCGATGTATTCGAACCGCCCGTGGCCGAAGGGATGCTCCTTATCCGGTTTCTGGGAAGCGAGCTTAAAGCCGAGCAGCGAAATGATCGAACTTCCGGCGTCCGAAAGGTTGTTGAAAGCGTCCGCCGTGATCGCGACGGAGCGGCTGATCGAGCCTGCGGCAAGCTTTCCGCCGAACAGGATGAGATTGAGCGCGATGCCGACGGCGCCGCAGAGCATGCCGTAAGCGCCGCGTACGGCGGGATCGCCGTAATCGTGCCTGTTCTTTATGAAAAGCTTTGATAAAAGCGTTATCATCGGGAATTATTTCTTCGCTTTCTTCGAGGGCTTGCCGTTCTTCGCGGCGCTGTTGATGAGCTCGATGATCTTCGGCGTGCCGTTGGCGGAGGGATCCGAGCGCATCTTTTCGATCAATTCGGCGCGGTGCTCGTAAAGCTCGCCGATCTTTGCTTCTAGCGTTTCGGGCGTAACGTCCTTCTGCTCCATCTGCATGGCGTAACCCTTGTTGCAGACATAATTCGCGTTGAGGATCTGGTCGCCGCGGCTCGCTTCGAGGGGAAGGGGGATGAACAGCGCGGGCTTTGCGAGGGCGAGGAATTCGAAAACGGCGTTCGCTCCGCTGCGGCTGACGACGAGGTCCGTCGCTGCCATAAGGTCCGGCAGCTCGGCGCTGATGTATTCATACTGGCGGTAGGCGGGGGAGTCTATCGTTTCGTCGAGCTTGCCCTTGCCGCAGAGGTGTATGATGTCGAATTTCCTGCCGAGGGTCGGGAGCGCCGCGCGGATGCCGTCGTTCAGCGCCTGCGCGCCGAGGCTTCCGCCCATCACGAGGATGATCGGCTTGCTGCCGGAAAAGCCTGTGAACTCAAGGCCTTTTTCGCGTTTGCCTTCGAAAAGCTCGCTGCGGATCGGCGTTCCGGTATGCACGGCGTGCTTTTTGCCGGTGTATTTGAGGGTGTCCTCAAAGGTCACGCAGATGGTGTCGGCATAGCGGGACGCGATCTTGTTCGCGAGGCCGGGGGTATAGTCGCTCTCGTGGCAGATGACGGGGCATTTTTTCTTTGCCGCCATAACGACGGGAACGCTCACGAAGCCGCCCTTCGAAAAAACGACGTCGGGCTTCACGGTTTTGATGATCTTCTTCGCCTGGGAAACGCCCTTTATAACGCGGAAGGGGTCGGACAGGTTCTTGATCGAAAAATATCGGCGCAGCTTGCCCGCCGCGATCTCGTGATAGATAACATCCTTCTGCTCGGCGATGAGGTTCTTCTCGATCCCGTCCGCCGTTCCGATGTAATGGATCGTATAGCCTTCCTTCCGCAGCGCGGGAAGAAGGGCGATGTTCGGCGTGACGTGGCCGGCGGAACCGCCGCCTGTCATGAGAATGATCTTTTTATTTGATGCCATTGAAATACCCCCAGAATCATAAAGATCCAATTGATTTTATTCAGCTGCCTGCTTTCTCTATGCGATAATGCGGGCAAAAAGTCGACAAATTATTTCAGAAAAAAGTTTATTGCATACCGGGCTAATGGCGCGGCGAGCAGCGCGAAAACAAGAAGGCAGACGACGATGCGGCCGATGATCCTCTTCCGCTTGCTTCCGCCGTCGCTCAGCATAAAGGCGTCCGTGAAAAAGCTCAGGATCCTGTCAAGAATTCCGGAAACAAAGTCCGAACCAAGCAGCAGAAGCGATAATACCGTGAAAACGGCTGCTGCCGCAAGCTGCATCGGCGCGGAAAGCGGCGCGAGAAAACGGTTGAGGATCAAAGTCAGCGGGCGGTGGATAAGGTAGATCGCAAGAGAGTTCCTGCCTGCTTTGGTGAGGATCGGTATGCGGAATTTTACGGAAAGAAGAAGGATCGCCGCGATGCAGAGCGAAGCCGCGGCAAAAACCGCGATCCTGCCGACGAAATGTTTTGCAATTCCGTCTCCGTATGCTTTGAACAGCAGGTCGCCGAGCCCGACGCCGAGCTTTCGTACCGAAAAGAACGCG
>JAEEYN010000127.1 GCA_016288175.1 Bacillota bacterium
CCGCGTTCCAATCCGCAACCGGGAACGCGGCGAAGGCGAAGGACGTTTCCGTGCGCTCCGCGATGAGCTCCGCCTCCCGTTCGAGCAGCGGAAGCTCGTTCGTATCCGCCGGCTGGATCAGCAGCAGCTCCGCGCCGGGACCGAAGAAAACAGGGCAGCTGCCCTTTGAAGTTTCAAGCGTGATCTTTTCCATATTTCGACTGAGTTTACGTGCGCTGTTCCTCTTTCGGTTCCTCCGTTTCCTTCCTTTCGGACAATTCGCGCTCGCGCCGCTTCAGCACAAAAACGAACGCAAGCACGTCGAGCCCCGCGCAGAGCGCCCAGCAGAGCGGGTAGGAAACATAGATCGCCTCGATCGTTCCCTTCAAAGCGGCATAGGTATAGATCCATGTGATCCTGAACGCGACGGAGCAGACGATCGAGATCACGAGCGGCAGTTTCGCTTCGCCAAGACCGCGGACGCAGCCGCTGACAACGTTCATGAGGCCGCAGAAACCGAAGAACAGGCACATATAGAGCATCCTCGTTCTTGCTGCCCCGATATAGACCGGATCGCTCGTGAAGATCCGCGTCAGGATCGGCGAAGCGAGGTAAATGGCTGTTCCGATCAGTTCCGCGCCGATGAATACCGTCAGCACCGTCGTCGAAAAAACCTTCCGGACGCGGGGATAATTGCCCTTCCCGTGGTTCTGGGAGATGAAAACGACGCTTGCGTTCGCGAAGCCGACGAAAGCTATCGTCATTATGCTTTCGATCTGCGCCGCAACCGTGTTGCCGCCGATCACGCCCGCGTCGAAGCGGTTCACCGCGGCGGAGATCACGACATTGGAGATATTGAGGATGATGCCTTCGAGCGAGGAAGGTATGCCGATCGAAAACACCTCGCGGAGGCCGCGGAAGGCGCGCAGTTTTTTGAATTCGAGCCTCGAGCCCTCGGCCTGCCTCGAAAGCCAGAGTATAAGGCTGCCGGCAAGCAGGACCTGGGATATCACCGTCGCTGCGGCGACGCCCGCGATGTTCCAATCGAAGACGATCACGAAAACGAGGTTCAGCGCAATGTTGACGGCCGATGCCGTGATCGAAAAAACAAACGGGATCAGCGAATTGCCCTTCGCGTGGATGAACGCCGTCAGAAAGCCCGCCGTGACCATGAACGGCACGCCGAGGAAATAGATTCTGAAATACAACCCCGCGTCGGCCATGAGCTCCTTCGGGCAGCTGACCCAGCCGAGGATGACGTCCGAAAGCAGGATCGCCGCCGCGCTGAGCACCGCGCCGAGGATGAACCCCGTAAGCGGCATCGCGTTTACGAGCTCGGAAGCCCTTTTGTCCTCGCCCTTGCCGATCAGTTTTCCCGCAGCAACGGTGATGCCCGCGCTGAGGGACGAAAGCCCGCCGACGAGCATATGCAGCACCGAAGCCGAAACGCCGATCGCGGCGATCGCGCCTTCATTCCCGAAGTTGCCGATAACGGCGGTATCCGCGGCGGAAAAAAGGATCTGCAGCAGCCACGCTCCCATTATCGGCAGCGCGAAAAGCAGCATATTCTTAAAGATCGCGCCGTGCAGCGGATCGATCTCGAATTTCTTTTTCAAGCCGCAGTCCCTCCTTTCAGTCGGTTTTACCACGTTCGGCGGCGGATGTCAAGCCCAGCGGCGCGCCTCCGATGCCGAGACCGCGGCCGCGCCGGAGCCTTTCAAAACTTTTTCGGGAGAATAAGGAAATTTCCGCGGAAGTATGGTATAATGGTTTAAATCCAAACACAGGAGGAAACCATGGAACAATCCAGGAGCCTTAAAACGATCCAGGTGCTTGCGAAGATCGCGAAAGTCCTCTCGATGATCGTTTTCGTTTTCTGCGTCGTCGGCGCCGTGCTCAGCACCCTCGCGCTGACCGCAAGCTTTTTCGTTAAAAACATCGGCATCCGCGGCCATATTTTTTCCGACATCCTCGAAAAGAAGGTCGGCGTGCAGTATTGGGTCGTGCCCGCCATTCTCGGCGCCTGCGTCGTCTGCACCGTTTGCGAAGCGATCCTCGCGAAGCTCTCCCACAGCTATTTTTCGCGTGAGATCGAGGACGGAACGCCTTTCACCGAAGGCGGCGCGAAACAGCTCAAACGCACCGGGATCATCATCATCGTCGTCTCCCTCTGCCTCGTGCTTGTTCTCGCTATCGTTTTCGGCGTTATCAAATCCAAGCACGCGTTCGATTTTGATGTGTTCAAAGCCTTTGTCGAGCGCCACAGCGACGAAGTGAGCGTCACCGTCCGCTCCGAGCCCGATTTCTCCCTCAGCGGCATCGGCTCCGTCGGCACCGGCATCATGTTCCTGATCCTTTCCGTGATATTCCGCTACGGTTCGGAGGTGCGCTCCGCCGCCGGCTTCGGCAAGGACGGGATCTCCCCCTCGGAAGACTCCGAACCCTCGGATGAACTCTGATTCCGGCAATCGAAAATGAAAAGGATCGGCTTTTGCCGGTCCTTTTTGTTGTTCATTCAGGAAGAAGCGTTATTCCCCGCCCCGGTCGCCCGATGCGGTTTCCGAAGGCTGCGCGCTTTCTTCCGGAGAAAGAGTGATCGGCTCTTTCTGCGGAGAGCTCTCCCACCTGTTCTTTCCGCCGGGCAGGCGGATCAGCAGCACCGCCGCCGCTGCCGCGATAAGGCCGACGGCGATGATGATCGGCAGCAGCAGCTTCCTTGCGGCGCTGACGTCGATCACGAGTGCGGTCATATTGTCCCTGCTGCCGTTCGCGTAGGCCCTGTCGACAAGCTTTTCCGCGCGTTCTTCGGCCGTTTCGCTCCCGCCGAGGACCGAAGCGAGCTCCTCCTCGCCGAGCGCGCCGTAAACGCCGTCGCTGCAGAGAAGGAACCTGTCGCCGTCCGAAAGCCTGAGGTCGGCATACTCTGCGGGCTCGAGAGCGACTTCCTCCGGGAAAATGCCGAGATGCAGGCTGAGCTTGTTGCGGCTCGGGTGGGTCTTGAGCTGTTCTGCCGTCAGGATACCCGCGTCAACCATCGTCTGCCCTTCGGTATGGTCCTTCGTGAGCTGATAAAGCTTCCCTTCGCGGAGCAGATAGATCCTGCTGTCTCCGAGGTTTGTGTAGTACAGGCGGTCGTCCTGCAGAAGCACAGCGGTCAGGGTGCTGCCCATCCGGCCGGTATCCCCGCCCCGCATTATATCGCAGATCCGCTCATTCGCGCGCAGGATCGCCCTGCCGGCCGCGGCTTTATTGGCTTCGAACGAATCGCCGAGCCCGCCTGCGGCATCCGCAAGCACGGAGCAGACCTC
The DNA here is from genome assembly GCA_016288175.1 of Bacillota bacterium. Lineage (GTDB taxonomy): Bacteria > Bacillota > Clostridia > Christensenellales > CAG-138 > PeH17. Next base: position 3,288 of record JAEEYN010000127.1, read on the forward strand.
GAACGACGCCCTTTCGCCGGAAGCCTCACCGCCCATGCCGTCGCAGACCGCGGCAAAAAACGGTTTATCTGTTTTTCCGCCGCATGAATCGGCCGAATGCCCGTGTTCGAGCGGCGCAAAACGGCCGGCCAGCATATAGTTATCCTGATTGTTCTGCCTTCTGCCGGTTTTTGTTGCGGCTGCGCAGGAATATTTCTTCATTTTGTGATCCTCTCTTTTGGAAATCGTACGGGCCAGAAGCCGAAAATCACGCTTTTTCCCCCATCTTTTCCCCGGATTTTTCTTTCTTCGCGCCGATCTTCGCGGTGTATTTGAAAAGCATCGGGTAGAGCGATGTTACTGCGAAAATGACGACGGCGTAGCGCAGCGTGCGGACGATACCCGCCGCGAGCGTTCCGTTGTCGAGGAAGGATTTCGGGAACGGGAGCTTAAGAAGGATATTGAGGCCGAGGTAGAGACCGCCGCCGACGAGAACGCGCAGGATCATGCGGATCGGGCAGCGGGTATTTTCGAATTTTACGAACTTTTCTTCAAACGGTTCGGTGATCGCGAAGCCGAGCATCATGCCGTACGCCGTGAAGAAATCGTTGCTTTCGCAATAGAAGAAGCCGGGAAGTCCGCTCAGCAGAAGGATGCCGTAAAACAGCCAGTGGCTCTTGATTTTTTCGCGAAGGAGCGGGATCAGGATGATCACGATTATGCCGATCCCCCAGCCGGCGAGAACGTCCGTCGGGAAATGCGCGCCGACCGCGACGCGGGAGAAGCCGACGAGCAGCGGCAGCGCGAACGCAAGGATCGTCATCCATTTTTTGCGAAGGGCGATGCCGATCGAGCCATAGGTCGCAACGGCGTTCGCGGAATGTCCGCTCGGGAAGGAATAACCCTGCGCCGCAACGTCCGTGATCTCCGCGCTGTTGTCGATCTTGCGAAGGAGCTTGACCTTATCGCTGACCAGATACGGCCTCAGGCGGAGAAAGATATTCTTGATCATCGGGTTCCAAAGGTTCGAAGTCAGCATGCAGATGCCGATCCGCTTGCCGATTTTTTTATTGTAGCTCCAATAAAAGAAGCCGAGGATCGCAACGAGCAGCAGCTCCTCGCCGAAAATCGAAAGCGCCGAGATGACGGGGATCGCCCATTCCGGCAGCCGCGCCTGCAGCCACGCCATGAACGAGATCTCCCAATCGAAGAAAAACTTGCTGCCGGCGACGGCAACAGCGGTATTTCCGAAAAGCATTTTTTCTCCCTGTGCAGAAGTCTTTTTGTTTGGGGCTCCGCCCTGCTCTTCTGCGGTTTCATTATACCAAACCTTCCCGTTTTCTTCAATAGCGTGTTTTACGTTTTTTCAGCTTCATCCGCTTCGATCCTGCCGTCCCTCATCCGTATTATCCGGTCGCACCGCGCGGCGAGCGAAAGATCGTGCGTTACGATCACGACGGTCCTCCCCCCGTTTTTACAGAGATCGAGCAGGATGTCCATGACCCTGCTGCGGTTTTCCGCATCGAGCGAACCCGTCGGCTCGTCCGCAAGTATGACCGGCTGACCGCAGACGATCGCGCGGGCGATGGCGACGCGCTGCCTCTCTCCTCCGGAAAGTCGGGAAGGCTTCCTCCGCAGCTTGTCGGCGATGCCGAGGCTCTCCGCCGCTTCGCGTACGCGCCGCCGGTATTCCCGAAACCCGATCTTTTTGTTGTACAGCATCGGCAGACGGATATTGCTGTAAACGCTTTCGCCGTCGATAAGGGCAAAATCCTGCATGACATAGCCGAAATTCGCGTTTCGGAAGCGGCAGCTTTTTCCGCCGCGCATGCCGTCGATCCGCTCTCCGTTAAGCAGGATCTCGCCGGAATCAGGCCGGACGATCAGCCCGAGCATGTTGAGAAGCGTCGATTTGCCGGAGCCGGACGGCCCGACGATCGCGGCGATCTCGCCCCCGCGGATCTCGAGGTCCACGCCGCAGACAGCGTTCACAACGGAGTCCTTTGATGTTCTGTAGCTCTTCGAGAGCCCTTTCGCGAAAATGCCGTCCATATTATTCCCCCCTCATGCCTTTAGAAAATTTTGCTTTGAAACGGATAAATTCATAAACGCAGACCGCAAGCACCGCTGCGGCAATCACACCCGTTGAAACAGCCGTTCTTCCCGCCTCCGCCGCTGAAACCGCGCCGCGCGTTTTTTCCGCAGCGACCGTTCCGTCCGCGAAATATGTGAATGTCCATCCGACCGGGAACAGCACCCTGTACCACATGGACTCGACCGCGATCAGATTATAACCAAGTCCGAAGAGCAGCATCCGCGCGAAGATGAACGGCCCCGGCGCGCCGAAAAGATGATGGATCGAGTATTCGGTCCCCCAGCGGCGGATCGCGCGGGAGATGTTGAGCGCCATTGCCGCAAGCAGGGCAAAGACCGCGCTGAGCTTGAAAAGGAGCTCCGCATAGGTTTTCATCCTTTCCGTCGAAACGCCGAGCAATTCCTCCGTCGTCTGAACGCATACATACTGCCCTGTTTCCCTGTGCATCGCCGAAACGAGCTCCGCAAGCTCCTCCCTGTCCGCGCCGACAGCGATCAGATTTTCGTTGATGAATGTCGTGTGGCTGTACCAGAATATCCTTCGGAGACTTTCATAATCGCGGATAAAGACATACAGCGCTCCGTCGAGATTCTCCGCTGCATAAGGATGAACGGGATGATAGATCGCTGTACCTTCCGGCACAGCGCCCGTGATTGGGAGCTCCTCGCCGAAGACCGTCACGGTTCCTCCGGCGCTCTCCGCCGCGCCTTCCGAAGCGCAGATGTAATAATCGCAGTCCTCCGGAACCGCGACAGGCGCGAGATCGACGTATTTGCCGACGAAGAAGACGTATTTCGCGCGACCGGTATCCGCATCCCTCTCGACCGCAAAGCTGCCGAGCTTCCCTTCCCGCGAAAAGCCTTCCTCAAGCATTGCGCGCAGGGTCCTTCCCGTATACGGCCGCGGCGGCGCATCGAAGGCGACGCGCGCATCCTCCGGCACGCTGCCGATGCGCAGACCCTTTGTCACTATCATTGAAAGATCCGATCGGCGCAGTTCCTCCTCGATCTCATAGAGCTGCCGCCTCGATTCGGAACTCAGCGCGCCGAAAAGACCGGGCAGCGTACAGAAAACCGTGCTCGCAAGCACGCTGTAGACGATGAGCCAGACGAGTTCGCGCCGAAAATCGTTCAAAACCTGCCGTATCAGTTTCACCGCGCGTCACCTCCCCGGAATCGTTTTCGGAGCATGAACGCGCCGCAGGAACAGACGGTCAGCGCCGCAAGAACAAGAATCGCCGCAAGAGCGGTAAAAAGGCGGACGGTATGGCGCGGCTCGAAGAACCAAAAGGCCTTCACAGCCGAAGCGGTCCCGAAAAAGAGCAGAAGACCCGCCGCGGCTGTCAGCAGCGCGGTGAGCGCATACAGCCCGATCATGCGCGAAAGCGGCATCCCGAAAAGGCGGCGCACGAAGAGCGGGCGAAGGTTATCGCGGCAGAGTATCAGCCCGCTGTAAACAATGCCCATTATGAGCGCGAGGACGCCGTAAGCCGTCGGGCGCATATCGACGGAAAAAGGATCTTCATGCGTGAAGCAGTTTTTGATCCCCTCAATCAGGCCGATCGGTCTTGAGATCACTTCCGCATCGTTTTTTTCGCGCCAGCCGCTTTCCCCGATCAGCGCGATCAGCTCCTCCGTTCTTTTCGATGATGAAAGAACGATCAGACCCGATACCTCTGTCAGCCCCGCGCGTCGGTTCGCCATCCCGGGCGGGCAGATGAAGCCCATATTCCGAAGCTGAAGCGGCATCTTCGCTTCATCGTAGACGCCGACGATCCGCAGATCCAGCGTTCCGCGCATGAAAACGCCCTCATCGATATAGGTCCGGGCGATCGGATCGGAGCTTACGATCACTCCCCTCCCGGCTTCGAAATCCGCGGGGTCCCCGCTTTTGAGGACTGTTTTCAGCCACCCGGTATTATCCCTCACGGCGATCCCTGCGGCCCCGAGCGGAACGGCGATCATAAGCGAGCCGTCCTCATCCGCAAAGCTGCCGAGCCTGTCCATGAGCTCCGCATACGCTTCATCCATCTGCGCCTCTTCGCCGATGAAATAATTATGGCTGTCAACTGAAATGGATGTGCAGCCATCGATCGGAAGCTTGAAATACATCGAGTAAATGCTCATGACGCCGAAACCGAGCGCCGCTTCCATGACCGCGATCATCACCAGGAGCACGGTGTTTTTAAGTTTCATTACTCTCCCTCCCTTCGTTCATATGACTGTCTCCGCCGCCTTTCCTTACACCGGTGGGATAAATATATTCATCCCTTTCCTTGCTCCGGCGAATTGACAATCCGCGTCGCGAAGGCTTAAAATCAAGCTGAAATATATTTTTGCGCCGCTGTAATGTTCGCCCGCCGCGGAAGTCATATATGGGGAGGAGGTGGCAGTTTGAAGGATTTCGAGACCCTGTACAGGCTTTATTTTCCGGACGTATTTCGCTATGTCTGCAGGCTCTCCGGCGACAGCGTCCTTGCCGAGGAGATCACCGCCGAAACCTTTTTCCGTGCGCTGACCGCCGTCAAGGATTTCCGCGGCGACTGCGATATTCGGATCTGGCTCTGTCAGATCGCGAAAAACATTTATTTCTCCGGCCGGAAGGAACGCAGCAGGACCGTTCCGCTGCCCGCCGAGGAGCTCCCCGCCGAAATTCCGGACGCGGAGGAATTTCTTGCCGAAAAAAGCGACGCTTCGCTGATCCGCCGCCTCGTTCACGAGCTTGACGAACCGTATAAGGAGGTTTTCATGCTCCGTGTTTTCATGGAAACGGATTTTAAAACCATCGGCGGTCTTTTCGGCCGAAGCGCGAACTGGGCCTGCGTGATCTACCACCGGGCAAAGAATAAGATCATCGAACGCATCGAGGCGATCGGGAAAGGAGATGAAACAAAATGAGCGAAAACAAAAACAGTGTCGAACGTGACTGCGGCCCGGTTAGGGACCTGCTGCCGCTCTATGTTGAAAATATTGAAAACGAGGGCTCGAGACGATTCATCGAGGAACATCTTTCCCGCTGCCCCGATTGCCGCGCCGAGGCGGAAAGGCTCCGCGCCGGGCAATTCGCCGCGCCTGACGGGGCGATGCCGCTGAAGCGTCTGCGGCGCGCCGTCATGAAGCGGAGGCTGACGCTCGTCCTGCTCGCGGCGGCGTTCATCGCATTGCTTGCGGCAGCGGTCTTCGCAAGGCTCACAAAAAGGCATTATCTGCCGTATGCCGAAGCGGTCTCAGCCGCCGGAGGCGAGACGGGCAGCCTGTATTTTTCATTCACCGGGAAGGTGACCGGCTTTGAAACGAGCTCTTCGGATGATACCGTGCTCGGTGTTCCGGTCGTTCGCTATAATGTTCAGGCGTGGTATACGCTTGCCGACAGGCTCCGCGGCGGCGAACGGCCTCAGTGCTGCTCGGTCGCCGTGCCGCCCGCCTCGAATCTTTCCGGAAAAACCGGGGAGGAGGTCATCACCGATCCTTTCCTTGCCGCAAGGGTGGAAAGCGGGGAGCAGCCGGCGCCGGCGGGCAGCATTTTTACCGACATTTCGGCCGGCAGCGGCTTCGGCGAGGTCTGCACCCTGCAGTCCGGAAGGGTCGAGCTCAAATACGATATCTCGCCCTCAGCATCGCGCCTGCCCTTTCTTGTCCTTGTCGGTGCGCTTGCGCTGACCGCGGCGGCGCTCATCGTTTTCGTCTTGCTTTTGATAAAGCGCAAAAAGCATGCCGCAGAAGCAGCATTCCGCATCGTGCTGCTGCCCCTCGCATTCGCTGCCGCGTTCGTTATTGCCAACGGGTGGGAGCTTTATTCGCATACGCCGGGGCATGATCTTCTAACGGCTCTCGCTGTCGGCGTTCCGGTTTACGCCGTTTTCGCCTGTCTTCACGGACTTTGGTCGATGAACCGGGGCGGAACGGTATAATGCCCTTCTGGTGCTTTTTACATTATTTTTACAATAAAAGCATTATTCTTTATTGTTTTCAGTTATTTAGTGTTGAGTGTTGACCTGCACTAGCATTGGGTATACAATATGAACGCAGACGGGATAAAAAATAATCCTGCTGCCATGGAAGCAGGTATATCCGCAATTCCGCTGCAAAAGAAACTTCTAAGGAAGAACATGTATGAAAAAGATTGCTTTTCTGTTGCTCATACTCTTATGTCTGCCGCTGATCTGCTGCGGCGTGAAACCGCAGGAGCAGGCTTCGGAAAACGCGGCGCCGGGCGGTCCCGGTAACGGCAAAACAAGACCTTCAACCGATTACGATAACAGCCGCCCGTGCGGTTTTACTAATTTTATAAGCACGGATGATGCATATTATTATGTCGGCTCGAGAATAGGCTGCTATATCTACTATTACGACAAAGCCTCCGGAGAAAGCGATGTTCTCTGCAGCAGGCCCGAATGCACGCATGACGCGACGGATGCAAACGATGACTGCAATGGATTTGTCAGCGGGATGATTGGTCAATTGTTTGATTATTATCAGGGGAAGCTGTATTGTATCGGCGGTCCAATGAGAACGACGGTTTACAGGATGAACCCGGACAGCACTCAAAGGGAAGAGCTTTTCAGGCTGGACGCCGATGAGAACTTCGACTATCGTTTCACTCCTCAGCGGATCGCGATCCACCGCGGGAAGCTCTACGGCATGAACTGGGCGCAGGCGGTCGTTGAGGACGGAATACCCGTCAACAGCTGGAATATCACAAGCTGGGATCTTGAAACGGGCGAATTCAAGCCGGTCTGCGAGGAAAGGGCAGACGGCGCGCCGAGGATGTTTTTTTATGAAAACTATCTGTATTTCTGCGTCTCAGCGGCGGAGTATGAGTATCCGGAAAACGAAGACGAGGATCCGATACTTATCGGCAACCGGATCAAGATCTACCGCTATGATACGGAAACAGAGCAGCTTGAAAAGCTTTTCGAAGATATCTCGCTCGATTATCCCGGCACATTCTATGCGATCTGGGTGAAGTCTGAGGATGAGGTCTACGTCGCCCCCCAGTCCTGGGATGAGCAGCCCACAAAGGTTTTTTGCCTTTCCGATGGAAAGCTCGCGGAGGCGGTCACGGTCGAAAGCGGCGATGGGATCGTGCTTTCGGACGACCGGATCTTTGCTTTCGGCTCCGTGCAGGACGCCGATGAGAATATCATCGGGATGCACCTCACCGTTATGGATTATGAAAGCAACGTCCTTTTTGATGGGGATGTTCCTATCGACAGCGTTCTCGGGATCTCGGGCAAGACCAGTAGGAAAAGAGTCGGTTATTCAGGAGGCTGTATCGCCGACAACGCTTTCTTTATTGTATACAGACTGCGTGACGGTGGGCTCAACCCAAGCTGCATCGTCAAATATGAGCTTATCGATGGGAAAATGCAGGAAACGGTGATCGCGGTTTCGAAATTCGGTTAATTATTCTAGGACGGCCCCGATGCTCATCGGCCCGACAAAAAACACCCGCGAAAGCGGGTGTTTTTATACTGTTCGGATTCACTTTTTCTTTTTGCCGCGTACTGTGATCGCGATGCAGCAGGCGACATATCCGGCGAGCATCGCGAGGAGGATGAACAGCACCCAGCTCTTGCGGACGACGGCGTAGAGCACCATCGCGCCGATCGAGAGGACCGTCATCAGGATCAGCAGGATCCTCAGTTTTTTCCCGGTGGGCACGGTTTCCCTTTCGCGCTGGAGGTCCTCGGAGCGGATAACGCGGATATTATCGCGCTTCGGTTTCTCCGTTCTTTCCTCCGTTTCAGGCGGCTCGGCCTCAGCGATTTTTTCCGGAGCGGCGGCCTTTTCCGGCACGCCGGTCACTTCCCGTGCCGGCGTTTCGGTTTTCTCCGGTGCGGCAGGCGCGGGCGTTTTGCTTTTCCCGGGTCCCGCGGTTTTTTCCGGCGATGCAGATCCTTCCGGCGGAACGGTTTCTTCCGGCACTGCGGTTTCTTCCGATGCGTCGGCCGCTTCGGTCTTTTTCGGCGCGGGATCGAGCCCGATGCCGTATTTGACGCAGTACAGTTTCAGGTATTCATAGCATTTCGCCGCAACGTCCGCCCTGGTATCGACGCGCTTGTTGATCACGCCGTTGTCGGCGAAGAGGGCTTTCGAAAGGCTGTCGAGGCTGCCGGCGTCGTCATCCGGAAAGACGAGACCCGCAAGCTCCGCCGTGTCGATGCGGGGGTTTTCAAACGGTCTTCCGGCGATCTTTTCGCAGTCGCGGCAAAAAACGGCGAGCGGATTATCCGGGCCGTGGAGCACGACGGCGCCGCTGCCGACGAATTCAAGGAAAGCGGGCAGCATCTCGCCGAGCTTCGGCGCGCCGGCAAGGAGAGCCGGACTGACGCCCGCGCGCTTCGCCGTTTCGGCGGCGATCTTCCTTCCTGGGTCGATAAGGGTCTTGAATTTCGCGATGCTGCGGCCGTTCATGACACGCACGGCATTCAGCACGATCACGGAATCGGAGGCCGGATCGCTGCCCGTCGCTCCGATGTCGATCGCTGTATAATTATCAACGGAAGCAAGCAGGTTTTTTCCCGGGATCATGCTTTCCGACATACGCTCCTCCCCCTTTCGCGCGGCGGATACGGCAGAATTCGTCAAAAACCGCCTTTATCGGAATATTCCCCCCCTGACAAGGACCAGAGATGCACCGCGGCGCACTGTGCCGCCCCATTTTCCGGGCCGATTTCGGTGCATCCTGCGATCGATCGCCGAATGTGCATGCTTTTCGAAATTTTTCTGAAAAAGTGGTTGACATATCGGTTTATCTGAGGTAAACTACAATCAAGGTTTACCTTGCATAAACCAAAGGAGGAATCATCATCGGTATATTATCACGAAACGGGCGGAAAGTAAAGAGCGACTTTTCTCCCTCCGGGCTCCTGTAAATCCGCCGCGATCGCCCGTTCCGGAGGTTCCTTCGGGATCCGAATACCGTTCTTCCGTCGTTTTTTATAAGGTTGATATCTGTACAGGCAACATTTACCATGGTATAATAGTTTGACACTCATCGGAGGTAGTTTTATGTCTTTGCAAGATTTCGTTTCCTATCGCGACCGTCTGGTCAGCACCTGCTCCAAAGCCATCGTCGGCAAAGAAGAAGAGATCACGCTCGTCGCCGTATGCTATGTCTGCGGCGGCCATATCCTCCTCGAGGACGTTCCCGGAACCGGTAAAACGATGCTGTTCCGCGCTTTTTCGAAAGCGACCGGCGGCAGCTTCAAGCGAATCCAGTTCACGCCGGACGTTATGCCGAGCGACGTTACGGGTATTAATTTTTATAATATGAAGCAGGGCGAATTCGAGTTCCGCCCCGGCCCCGTGTTTGCGGACATGGTCCTTGCGGACGAGATCAACCGCGCAACGCCGCGTACGCAGTCCGCTCTGCTCGAAGCGATGGCGGAAGGCCAGGTCTCCGTTGACGGCGTAACACGCACCCTCAGCCCGACCTTTATGGTCGCCGCAACGCAGAACCCGATCGAATCCTACGGCACTTTCCCGTTGCCGGAGGCGCAGATGGACCGCTTTATGATACGCATGAAGCTGGGTTATATGCAGCGGACCGAGGAGATCGGCGTTGCTTTGCGCCGCGATACGACAGACATCATCGCGGAGCTTACCGCCGTCGTCACGCCCGAGGAGACGCTGGCGCTGCGCCGTGAGCTCGATTCGATCGAGATCAACGAAGCGGCGATGGGCTACATAATGGATATCATCGAAAGAACGAGGGCCGACCGCCGCCTGAACGTCGGCGCTTCGCCGCGCGGCACGATCAACCTCTGCAAAGCCGCAAGGGCTCACGCCGCATTCGAGGGCAGGGCCTTCGTAACTCCCGACGACGTCAAATTCCTCGCGCCGTACGTACTCGCCCACCGTCTGCATTACAAGACGGCCGTCGGCAAAGCGGAATCGGATGAAATATTCATGGAGATTCTGAACGAGATCAAGGTTCCCACGGAGGCGTAAAACGCCCATCTGAATGAAATGTTCGTCCTTCTCATTCTAGTCGTTCTAGTTGGTCTGGCGCTGCAGTCCTATTCGCTGCGCAACGCCTCGGACCACCGGAAAATACGTTATGAATGCAAGCCTTCGGTACGCTGCTGCGAACCGGGGGAAGAGTTCATTGTGTACAGCACCGTTCAGAATCTCGGACGGCGCTCCTCTCCGCTGCTCCGGATCGAAGAGCGCTTTCCGATCGTTCTGGAGGTCAGGGAAGCGAAGCAATTCAACGTTAAAATTCTCCTGAATAATTTCCGGATCTACCGCAGCGCGGTCGTTGTTCGCAGGAAGCAGCAGGTCAAGCGTTATCTGCGGGCTTCGATCTCAACGCGCGGCGAACACGTATTCTCCAATGCGGATTTCTGGGCCGGCGATTACCTCGGTTTAAAGGAATTCTATTATCGGATGAATAACGATCAGAGGATCGTCATCTATCCGCCGCTCCTCGGGGACAGCGCTTTCCTGCGGGCATTTATCAATTCTTTGGAAGAGATCGCCAAAGAACGGCAGCTCCTCGAGGATCCGATGTCCGTTTGCGGTTACCTCGATTATACCGGAAGGGAGCCGATGCGCAATATCAGCTGGAAGCAGAGCGCCGTGCGCAATTCGCTCGTGGTCAAGCAGTTCGATCCCGCATGGCAGGAATCCGTCTGCATAGTTCTCGATATGGAGTATCACGGTGAGTTCGATCTGCACTACCCGCGTCAGGAGATCTGTTTCTCGATCGCGCGCACCGTCTGCGACAATCTGGAGCGCCGCAATATCAGCTATCGCCTTGTCACCAACGCGATAATCACGAACACGATCTCCTCCTTCTCGAGCGCCGGAGGCATGGGAGGCTCATACAGCAAGATCCTTTACGCCCTCGGTTCCGCCAAGAACGGCGAGATCTGCACTGTCGGTGAGCTGATCAGGACCGTCTGCAGCGGCGCAAACCGTCAAAGATTCCTCGTCTTCATCTCCACGCGCGAGTGTGAGGAATCCATCGGAGCGATCCAGAGGGCGAAGGCGCTGACCGGCGGAAAGATCATCCCTCTTTATGCGGATGCGATACTTCCGAGTCCCCCGGACGAAAACGAAAACGACGAAGGGAGTGAAGAAGCATGAACCGGTTTTTCCGCACGGCATATGCCACAACGCTGGTCTTTATTCTTGCAACGATCATCGTCGTTTCACTCACCGGCGTTTCGATATCGCCGCTCAGCTTCGGCTGCCTGTACATCGGTCTTTTCGTTTTCCTTCTGCCGGACGCGGATGACAGCCTTGTCAAGAGGCGTTTCATCTGCTCAGTGTTCGGCCCATTGATCGCACTGCTCGGTTTTCTGCCTATAATACTCACCCCGGGTACCGGTCTGCTGCACTACTTCGCATACGGGCTCGGGCTGATCGCCGCGATAGTTTTCCTTTTTGTTCTTCGGGAAAGAACGCGCTACAGCGATTTTGAAGCGGTATTCCGTTTTTCCTCCATTATTGTGGTCTTCGTCGTCCTGTGCACGGTCATGGCCAGCACCTCCACGATCATCCCCGTCTCTTCCGAAAACGTGATGAGGGCGTTTACGGACTCGCTGCTGCTCGTGATCGTTATGCTCGTCACCGGTTTTCTGCTGCTGCGCGGTCTGCGTGCCGAACAGAGCGTCGTCGATCGGAAATCGTTTTACCGCCATCAGTTCCACGATGCACTGATCCTTACAGTGATCGTGGCCGTAATCTCCGTCATCAACCCATTCCCCAACATCACCGTTTATCTCAATTTCATCAGTACCAAGATCATTGACCCCGCAACGGACGCCTTATCCCGCACGCTGAATTCGATCATAAGGTGGCTCTCTGTAAAACCGCCGGTCCCCGAAACAGCGACAAGCGCTCCGGACAATTCCGGCACCGTCAATGCCACTCCCCCGCCCACTGCCGTACCGGGCGGCGCCGAGCCCACCGTTGCGCCCAATGCAAAGCAGATCGAAGAAGAAAGCAATCGCTTTTTCAAAACGCTCGTCATCATTTTCATCAGCATTGTCGCGCTGATCCTGCTGCTGATCATCATCAAAGAGCTGCGCAAGCTGATCCATAAGCTCCGTAATCCCGATGATAACAATGGCATCGGCTACCCCAACGAGGTCCGTGAGGAGCTGCCGGATGACGATTCCGACAAGCCCGGGGATAAGCTTTCGAAGCGCAGTCCCGACCCGCGTGAGAGGATGCGCTGGCTCTACGGCGATTTCCTCAAGCACCTCAGAAAAGTGAAGCACGTGCGTGTGCGTCCCTCCGATACCTGCGGCGAGATCGGCGAAGTCGCAGCGCGGAAGATCCGTCAGCGCGATGCTGAGATCGACGAGTTCACCGGGCTTTACGAAAACGCGCGTTATTGCTCGAACGAGGAGCCGACGCTTGACGACGCCGAGCGCATGAAGAACCTTCTCGGAGCCATAAAGCAGCGCGGCGACGATGTTTGAGAGCTTATAATTCAATACCGAACGCACAAAAACGCGGCATCCTTCGATACGGGATGCCGCGTTTATGTTGCTTATGCTGTTTTAGCCGATCTCGGCAAGCCTGCGCAGCCATGTCCTCGCCGCGGCGACGATGCCGGGCAGGAGCGCCGCCGGGGGCTCGGTCGGCTCGGGCGTTGTCGGCTCGGGCGTCGGCCTGCCCTCATCGGGAGGCGGAGTCGGCGTTGCGGGTTCCGGAGTCGGAGTGGGCGTCGGAGTCGGCGTCGGCTCGGGAGTCGGCGTCGGGGTCTCCGAAGGAATGGGCGTCGGGGTCTCCGAAGGTTCGGGCGTCGGGGTCGGCGTCTCCGAAGGAACGGGCGTTGGGGTCGGCGTTGCGGGAAGATCCGGCGTCGGGGTCGGCTGCTCGGGCCTGTTGATGCTGCCGTCCCAAAGATGATGCGCCATCGCGTATTCGTAATCGGTCTGGGCAAGGATCGAACGGATCGTATAGCCCGCCTTGTATTCATCGCCCCAGGGATTGTATCTGTCGGGGTCGGTGGGATCCCATCCGCGCATGAAGATATCGTTGACGTCGAGGCGGAGCGGAGTCGGCTGACCCATCGGGCCCGCGCTCGAGGAATCGGAATAGATCACGACGGTCGTGCCGACGCGGCAGTTGTCGAAGATCCACTTCGCATCGTTGCAGGGAAGGCGCACGCAGCCCTTCGAAGCAAGGCGGCCGAGCTTGTTGTACTGTTTGTACTCGAGGTCGTATTTATGGAGAGTGTAGTACGGAACGGAATGGAACAGGAAGCCCTCGTAGATCCTGGTGCAGTACTGGCCGTAACAGGGGCCGACAAGGGTATGCCAGCTGTAACGCGCCGTGGTGTTGAAGATTCCGAGAGGCGTCGCGTTGCCCGCGGAGCATACGATGGCGAGATAAGGCCTTGTATAGTTGCCGTTTTCATCCGCGCAATAGACGGTCACGGTATTGATATACTGCGCCTTGTTGATCGCAATCATGTAGGGATAGCCCCTGCGGACGCGAAGGTTGAGGTTTTCGTATTCCGGCATCGACTTCAGCTTGTTCATGAGTCTCTTGCCGGCTTCCGCATAGCGAATCTCCGTGGGATCCGTCGGATACGGGTTGCAGGTCACCGGAGGCGGTACCGGAGTCGGCGCCGGCGTCGGCGTCGGAACGGGCGTCGGCGTCGGAACGGGCGTCTCGGTCGGCTCGGCGCTCGGCGCTTCCGTTTCAACG